>JAEZPL010000456.1 GCA_023413605.1 Pseudomonadota bacterium | reverse complement strand
GTCCCCAGGATGATCCCGAACACCACGGACGCCCCGGCGGCGGCGCCGTCCACCGCCTCCGACAGGACGAAGGTGTTGGCGTCGTTGGCGATCCGCACCGGCCGGCCGAGCGCGCGGGCGACGTCGTCGGCAAAGGGCCGCCCGTTCAACCACGGCAGGTTCGCGGCGCGCACCGTTCCGGCCACCGCGTCCACGATCCCCGGAAGCCCGATGCCGACGCTCGCCCCGGTCGCTCCCGCCTGCCGCTCCAGGACGGCAACCGCCATGGCCAGCCCGGCCAGCGTGCCGTCATAGTCGCGCGGGGTGTCGGCGCGGTACTGCGCCCGCTCCGCCCCGTCCGCATCCAGAAGGGTGGCGGCGACCTTCGTCCCGCCCAGATCGATGCCGATGCGCATGGCGTGCCGGGGCGCCTTCATGGCCATGGTGGAAAAGGAGGCAACCCTATACCGCGTTCCCGCCACCCGACCAGCCCTGCCGTTGCACTCACCTCTCCATAAGAGGGGACGGCACCGCCCCTTTGCACCGTCGCAGGACGCCCGCGCGTCACTAGAGTCATGGATCATACTCGTTTCATTTCATGGATTGCGCGCGCCCCCATGGACCGTACCGCTCCGAAAGCCACGCCATCCTCATCGCGTTCCCAGGCGCAGGCCCACGGCCAGAACCAGCCCCCGCGCCTGCGCCCCGATCAGGCGGAGGTCTTCGACGGCCTTCTCCTGGCCCTGCTGGCGCGCAAGCGCCTTCTGCTGCTGGTCGGCGACGCCGGTTCCGGCCGGTCGGCCGTGTTCCAGCAGTTGGTGGAGCAGGTCGCCTCCGACGGCGCCCTGGTGCTTCCCGTCGCCGCCACGCCCGGCGCGCAGGTGGAAGACCTTGTCGGCGCCGCGGGCGATGCCGTTCTGCCTTCCGACGACGGCGAGCGCGACTTCGACACGCTGGTGGAGGAACTTGAGGAGCGGTTGGACCTCGCCGGCGCCGGCCTGCTGGCGGTGGACAACGCCGGCGTTCTGGCGGCACCGGTGCTGGGCGACCTGATCGATCTGACCCGGTCGGAAACCTCCGCCGGGCGCTTCCTCCAGGTTTTGTTGTGCGGCACGCCGGACCTGGAACGCACCCTGGCCCGGCCCGGACTGGCCGAGGCCGTACGGGAGCTTGGCGTCATCTATCGCATGACTCCGGGTGCCGGACCGTCCGTCACCCCATCCGCCGTGCCTCCCACTGCTCCGATGGCCGCTCCCGCCGCGATGCGGCCCATCGCCCCGCCGCAGACGACCCACGAGCCGCTGGACCGGCGCGAGCCCGCAGCGGACCGCGCCGCCGCGCGCGACGGCCTTGGTGGTGGCGGTGGCGGCGGTGGCGATGGCCGCAACGAATGGCCCGCCAACGATTGGGACGCGCCGGATGGCTGGACCATCCCGGAAACGATGGATCCCGTCGCCTCCAACCTGCGCACGCCCCCTCGGAGGAAGCGCCACGCCGCGCTGGCCGGCGCGGCGGTCACCACCCTGATCCTGCTGGGTGCGGCGGGTGCCGCCGTCACCCTCGCCATGCCCGACGCCACGCCGGAACACGCGCTGGCCTACGCCAAGCGCAGCTGGACCGACCTGCGCGCCTTCGTGGCCGAGCATGTCCACAATCCGCTGGCCGACGCCGCCCCCTCGCTGGACCGCGATCCGAACGCCCTGGCTCTCGGCCGGACGCAGGCTTCGGCCCTGTCCATGCCCCCCATGCCTGGCGGGACCATGCCCGGCGGGACCATGCCCAATCCCAATGGATCCCTGCCGGGCACGGCCTTACCGGGCAACGGGCTGCCGACCGGCCCGGCGGAAACGGCCAGCGCCGCCCCTGTCCCGAAGACCGACCCGTTCCCGCCTTCCCAGCGGATGGCCGCCCTTACCCCGGCGCCCATCGCTCCGGCCCCCATCGCGAAGCCGGACCTGCCAGCGCCAGCCCCCGTCATCGCGACACCGAAGGTTTTGCCCCCGCCGTCCGATCCGTTCGCGACCGAACCGGCCCCGCCGCAGCCGCGTTCCGAAACGCGCACCGACATGGGCGAGGGTCCGTCCGGATCCGCCACCCTGCCGCCGCTGGTCGATGAACCGCCGCCCGCCACCCAGGCTGCGGCGCCGTCCGCCCCGCTGCCGGCCGACGTCGATGGCGGTCTTGCCCAGCGCGTGCGTGGCCTGATCGACCAGGCGCGCCGGCAGATCGCGTCGAAGCGGCTGACCACCCCGCCCGGCGACAACGCCTACGAAACCGTGTCCCGCCTGCGCGAAATCGCCCCGGCCACGCCGGAGATCGGCGAACTTCTGGCCACCATGGAGGACACCTACCGCCGCTGGGCCGCCCTGGCCGAGCGCGACAGCAACTGGGACGAGGCGCGCCGCTTCTACGAACGGGCGCTGATCGTCGCCCCCAGCAACGGCGACCTGCGGGAACGCATCAAGGCCGCCGGCGAGCGGCGCGCCAGCCCCTCCTACGTGACCACCACCACGACGCAGGAGGTCGAG
Source organism: Pseudomonadota bacterium (assembly GCA_023413605.1). Classification (GTDB taxonomy): domain Bacteria; phylum Pseudomonadota; class Alphaproteobacteria; order Azospirillales; family Azospirillaceae; genus Azospirillum. The sequence goes on along the minus strand of JAEZPL010000456.1, from coordinate 2,655 downwards.
CCCGGCCTGGACAACCGCGACGCGGCCATCGCCCTGCTGCGCCGGCCGGCCGACCTGAAGCGCGTGCTCGACGGCGGTGCCGACCCGAACAAGCGCGTGGACAACGGCAAGACTCTGCTGATGCTGGCGTCCGAACAGGGGCTGGCCGACGCCGTGAAGGTCCTGGTCGATCACCGCGCCCGCACGGAACTGCGCACCGCCGACGGCGCCACCGCCGTCATGTATGCGGCCTGGGGCGGGCATGAGGCCGTCATCCAGGCGCTGGCCGCCTCCGGGGCGGAGTTGGACGCGACCAACGACGACGGCAAGACGGCGCTGATGGCGGCGTCGGCGCGCGGTCATTTCAACGTGGTGCGCGCCCTGCTGGACCACGGCGTCTCCGTGGACCGCGTGGCGAGTCACGGCTGGTCGGCCCTGATGTACGCCGCCAACAACGGCTACGACCGGGTCGCCCGCCTGCTGGTCGAACGCGGCGCCAACCCGTTCCGCATGGACACCGCCGGCAATTCCGCCCTCACGCTCGGCGCGTTGCAGGGGCATATGCAGGTGGTCGAAGCCCTGAAGCCGCGGTGAGTGTCGGATTCTCGTCGGACAAGACATTCACACGGATGACACGGATTTCAGCACGGATGACACGGATGTCTTCTGATCTCGGCTGAGTGCGCGCGGCTCAATCATACCGAAGGCGTTTGATGGCTTCCATCAAAGGCCTTCGGTTTAAACCCGGCAGCACATGGCCCAGCCATGTGCGAAAGGGTGATGCGGCCGGCCGATCATGGAAGCCTTCATGCGCCGGCCGTATCACTCGGCACGCGTCACTCGCCAAGCATCAAAAAAATCCGTGTCATCCGTGCATTCATCCGTGCAATCCGTGTGAAATGTTGTCCCCCGCTGCGCGGCTTTACCGGGACGCGGCCGCGAACCGCGCCAGCATCGCCGCGTGCGAACGGATGCCGTTGTGCAGGCACTTCACTTCGAACTTCTCGTTCGGGGAGTGGATGCGGTCATCCTCCAGCCCGAAGCCGACGAAGATGGAATCAAAGCCCAGCGCCTGCCGGATGTAGCCGCCCACGGGAATCGAACCACCGCTGCCGACCAGCGCCGGCTTGTTGGCATAGACGTCACCCAGGCCGGCCATCGCGGCGCGCAGGAACGGGCTGTCGGTCGGCACCTGGACGCCCGGCGAATGGCTGAACACCTTGAACTCCCAGCGGCCGTCGGCGGGGGTGCGCGCCTCCAGGAAGGCCTTGATGCCGGCCAGGATCTTCTGCGGGTCCTGCGCCGGAACCAGACGGCAGGACAGCTTGGCCGAGGCCTTGGCCGCGATCACGGTCTTGGAGCCCTCGCCGGTATAGCCGCCCCAGATGCCGTTGAGGTCGCAGGTCGGGCGCGACCACAGCCGCTCCAGCGCGCTGCGGCCGGCCTCGCCGGTCGGGGTCTTCAGCCCGACGCCGGCCAGGAAGGCCTGCTCGTCGAAGCCCAGGTCCCGCCACATGGCCTTTTCCTCGTCCGTGGGCTCGGCCACGTCGTCGTAGAAGCCGGGGAACTGGACGCGGCCCTGGTCGTCGTGAATCTGGCCCAGGATGCGGGTCAGCGCGTTGATCGGGTTCAGCACCGCGCCGCCGAACATGCCCGAATGCAGGTCGTGGCTCGGCCCGTGCAGCGTCGCCTCGACATACAGCAGGCCGCGCAGGCGCGTGGTGATGGCCGGCGTCTCGATGTTCCAGGAATTGGTGTCGGTGATGACGCAGACGTCCGCCTTCAGCTCCTCCGCGTTCGCCTTCAGGAAGGGCAGCAGGTTCGGACTGCCGGTCTCCTCCTCGCCTTCCAGCAGGACGGTCACGCGGATCGGCAGCGTGCCGTGCACGGCGTGCCAGGCGCGGAACGCCTCGATGAAGGTCATCACCTGGCCCTTGTCGTCCACGGCACCGCGGGCGACGATGCGGGGGCCGTGCTCGGCCTCCACGATGGCGGGCTCGAAGGGCGGGCTGTTCCACAGCTCCAGCGGCTCCGCCGGCTGCACGTCGTAATGGCCGTAATAGAGGACGTGCGGGACGTTCTCGTCTCCAGGCCCCGCCCCGGGCCCCGCATGATGGGCGACGATCATCGGATGGCCGGCCGTCTCGCGCACGGAGGCGTCGAAGCCCAGGGCCGACAGCTCGCGCACCAGCCAGTCCGCGGCGCGGCGCACGTCGCCCTTGTGGGCCGGATCGGTGCTGACGCTGGGAATGCGGAGCAGGTCGCACAGGCGGCCGACCGACTCGTCGAAGCTGCGGTCGACCTGCTGAAGAACGGGTTCGACGGACAGAGGGGGGCGCGACATTCAGGAACTGCCTTCGCTACGGTTGGTCACTGCGCACCGATGGTAGCGCATCGCCGCCCGCCGCCAAGGCCGACAAATCGCAAGGGTGCCATCCCCGCGAAGGCGGCGCCCGGACATCGCTTGGGGAAGCACGGGTCGCGCGGCCGAACGGCCGCCTTCGCGGGGATAACCGGGGTGGGCGAGCGTCAGACGGTCAGGTACCGCCGCACCTCGCTCTCCACCAAGCCGTCGCGCGTGCCGGCCAGCATGACCTCGCCGCGCTCCATCACCGCCCAGTCGTCGGCGAGGTCGCGGGCGAACTCGAAATACTGCTCGACCAGCAGGATCGCCAT
>JAEZPL010000392.1 GCA_023413605.1 Pseudomonadota bacterium | reverse complement strand
GGTCGGACGTGTTCACGGCGGCTCGCGCCGCGGTGACCGTGGCCGCCGGGCTGGCCGTGGCGTGGCTGACCGGGGCCGGCGGCAGCCTGCTGCCCGCCGCCGTGTCAGCCCTTGGTCTTCTGGTCGGCATCGCCGTGCTGCCGCCGCTGGCGGTGACGGCGTGGCGCCGCGCGCTGCCGCGTCGCCGCGGCGGGCCGGCCCATGGCGAGGTGCTGTGATGAGCGGCCCCCTGATGAACGGCTTGCGCCAGCGCATGACCTTGGTGGCGGTTGGCGCGGTGCTGGCCGTGCTCGCCGCCGCTGCGGGCTTCGCCCTGCTGCGCACCGAGGTGATCGCCTCCCGCCACGCGGAGGAGGAAACGCGGCTCGTCCAGCGCCTGTGGGAAGGCCTGCTCGACCAGACCGCGGCGGCGGCCAAGGCGGCGGTGGGTGATCCCCGCCTGACCGGGGCGCTGGAGCGCAACGACGCCAACGCGGCGGAGGAGCGGCTGCGCGCGCTCGACCTCACCTCGGTCACCGTGCTGAACGGCGCCGGCCAGACGCTGCTGAGCGTTCCGCCGGGGAGCGCGGCCCGCCTGATCGACGAACGGCGTATCGGGCAGGTGCTGGCGCAGAACTACGTCCACGACGGGCTGGTGGTGACGGGCGGGACGGCGCAACTGCTCCTCGCCCAACCGCTGGGGGAGCAGCGCCCGGCCGACCGCGTCGTGGTCGCCATCCGGCCTCTGACCGAAAGCCTGGAGGCGCTGGCCGGCGTGCTCGGCGGCTCCGCCTTCCTGACCGACGCGGGCGGGACCCTCTATGCGCACGCCGGCCCGCTGGCCTGGAACGACATCCGCCCCGCCATGGCGACGGAGCACGCGGAGGGCACCCGCGTTGCGGTCGCGGCGCGCGACTACGACGTGCGCACGTTGCGTCTCCCGAAGGTGACCGGTGCCGGGACGGAGGGCGTGGCGACGCTGTTCCTGGTGACGGCGCGGGAAACGACGCTGGTCGCCATGGCCGACAGCCTGCTCGACACCACCGCGATTCTCGTGGTGCTCACCGTTCTGGCGGCGGGGGTGTTGGGATTGGATTGGTATTTCCGGCGAACCTTCACGCCGGTCTACGCCTCCATGTCGGCGCTTTCGGCGCTGGCCGCGGGGGACACGAGCGTCGCGGTGCTCGGGGCGGAACGCGTCGACGAGGCCGGGCAACTCGCCCGCACGGTGGAGGTGTTCCGCAACCGCAGCCGAACGCTGCTGGACGCGGAGGCGCGGCGCGCCCGCCACTGGCGCCGCCAGCAGGCCTTCATCCGCAAGCAGATGCTGCGGCTGGCCGAAACCCTGCCGGAGCAGGGCCGGCACGAGCTTCTGGCCGACCTCGCCCGGATCGAGGCGACGGCGGCGGAGCGGCCGGGGGCCGACCGCGCCGACGATCCCGGCGCGCTGGCCGTCGCGTTCGAGGTGATGGCGGAGCGCGTGCGCGACCAGCACACGGCGCTCGATTCCATGGTCCGGCAGCTTCAGGCCGCGCTGAACACCAAGACGGAACTGCTGGAGTTGCAAAAGCAGGTCGAGATCGCCCGGCGCATGCAGGCGGCCATGCTGCCCGCCGACCTGCCCGAACGCCCGGACCTGGAGGCCGCCGGCCTGATGCGGCAGGCGGAGGAGTTCGACGGCAGCTTCTACGACTTCTTCCTGATCGACGACGGCGCGCTGGTCGTGCTGCTGGGGCAGGTCTCGGGCGGGGGGCTCGCCGCCGGATTCATGACGGTGACGGCGCGCACGGCCCTGCGCACGCTCGCCGCCGCCGGTCTGGGGCCGGCGGCCTGCCTGACCGGCGCCAACCGCCTGCTGACCGCGGACAACACGGCCGGGCTGACCATCGGCCTTGCCATGGGCGTGGTGGCGCCACGGTCGCGCCGGCTGGTCTTTGCGGGCGCCGGGCTGCCGGAGCCCTTCATCCTCCGCCGTTTCGGCGACGTGGTCGATCTGCCGGTCGCGGCCAACCCGCCGCTCGGCCTCGACGCCGGCCTGACGGTCAGCGAAACGGCGCTGGAACTGCCGGTGCCGAGCACGCTGGTGCTGTGCAACAGCGGCCTGCTGGAAGGCGTCAACCGCTTCGGCGTGCCGTTCGGCCGCCCCCGTTTCGGCGACACGCTCGCCAATCTGGACGACCTGTCGGCCGGCAGCGTGACGGCGGCCGTGTCGGCGGCGCTGGCGGAGCATGCGGGCGGCGCGCCGATGGACCGCGACCGGCTGTGCGTCGCCCTGCGGGTGCGGTCGTGACGGGGTGCCCGTGGACCCGCCCGTGGATCGCCGCGGCGGTCGGCGTGGTGGCGCTGGTGGCCGGGGAGGCATCGGCGCAGAGCGCCGTTTCGGCGGGTGGGCCGGCGCTGTTCCAGTGCACCCGCCACTTCCGCAACAGCGAGGCCATGTACGGCATTCCCCGCGGCATCCTGCACGCCATGAGCGTCGTTGAATCGGGGCGGGAGGGCACGCCCTGGCCCTGGGCGCTGAACGTGTCCGGCAAGCCCTATTATCCGGCGACGCGGTCGGAGGCGCTGCGGTTGATGCGCGACGAGGTCGGGACGCTGCGCGCCGACGTGGCCGTGGGCTGCATGCAGATCTACACGCGCTGGCACGCGGATTCCTTCACCATCGAGGAGGATATCCTCGACCCCGCGATCAACGTCACCTACGCCGCCCGCTTCCTGCGGGAGCTGTACGACCGCCACGGGTCCTGGACCGAGGCCGTGCGCCGCTACCACGCCAGCAACCCGGAGGCCCAGGACACCTACCTGTGCCAGGTGCTCGACCGGCGGGTCCGCCTGGGCTACCAGCGCCCGACGCCCGACATGCAGCGGCTGTGCGGCGGGGCGGGGGCGCCGTCATGAAAAAGGTGCTGATCGCCGTCGTCGCGGTGCTCCTGCTGTGCCTTGCCTTCGGCGGCGGGTATCTGCTGGGTGGCGGTCGATCGTCGGAAAAGGCGGAAGCCGACGCGGCGCCTGCAAAGGGCGAGGGTGTGCCGGAGAAGGCGGAACCGTCGAAGCCGGGAGCCGAGAAGCCCGGTGCGGAGAAGGCTGAAGCGGAGAAAGCCGACGGCGGGAAGGCCGGCGCGGAGGAAAAGGGCAAGGGCGGGAATGCGCCCAAGTCCGAGGCGCCCAAGTCCGAGGCGCCCAAATCTGAGGCCGCAAAGTCCGAGGCCGCACCTCCAGCGCCACCACCGTTGCCGGTGCGGCCGGCCACGCCGACGCGCAAGGAGACCGCCCGCTTTTCGATTGAGTTGGGCGTGTTCCGCTCCGCCGAGAACGCCCTGCTCTTTGCCGCGGCGATGGCCGAGCGCAGGTTGCCGGTGGAGATCGTGGAGACGGTGGACGCCGCCGGGCAGACGTGGCGGCGGGTCCGCGCGGGTGCCTTCACCGACCGCTGGCAGGCCGAGGCGCGCCGGCCGGAGTATGAGCGGATCGCCGGGCTCGGCGGTGTCGTTGTGGAGGAAGCGGCGGCAGCCGCCGCGGCGGCCAAGCCGGCCGGCGGCGAATGATCCAGATCGGACCAACGGGGTAACCCGCCCGACTTGCAGGCTTTCCCGGCCCCGGAGCGCCAGTCCCACCGTCAACCCCCGGCACCCCGCCGGACCTACGCCAGAACGAACCAGACAAGGCGCGGAATTCCGCGGCCGGGATGCTTCAATCACCCTCGGAAAACCGCCCGCGCGGCGGGGCGCCTGGAATGGTCCGGCGCCGATCTGGGGCTTCGCGATGATGACGATCAAACTCGGGCGATGGCAGGTGGCGGCTTTGGCCGTCAGTGTCTTCGTGCTCGTGCTGGTCGCCGTCCTGCTGGGCGTCCTGATCGCCTCAACCGCTCTGACGGGCGGCGGGGCCGAGCCAGTGGTGGCGTCCGCGCCGTCCAGCGGTGCTGCTCCCCCTGCGGCCGGCAGCGGGGGCGGCGCCGGGGGCGGTCTGGTCGCCAAGGCGCGGAGTCATCTCGCCGGCAATTTCGAGGTGCGGCACGCCATGATCGAGACGGCGGACCATGCCGGCGACGCCGTTGGCGACGCGGGGGCCGCGATCATCGATCCCGTTGCGCGCGGTGCCAGTTCCGCCGCCAAACGGCTTCTGCCGTCGTGGATGAGCGGGCAGGTCGCGCTCAGCATCGAAAAGGCTTCCTTCTACGCCCAGCAGAAGCTGGCCTACGGCGCCGAAGACCTGGTTGAGAACGCCATAAGCGACGCCGTGCTGGGCGACGGTGGCGCCGCGCCGCCTCCGCGCCGGTACGCCATCGAACTTGGGCGCTTCGCCACCTCCTTCAACGCCGAGAGCTTTGCCGCCGCCGCTGCGCAACGGGGCGTGTCGGCCACCGTCGACTACGCGCCGCAGCCGGGCCAGAACGGCGCCTACGCCGTGCGCACCGGACGCTATGCCGCCGCGGATGAAGCGTCGGCCGCGCTGGACGCGCTGGCCCGGTCGAGCGGGGTTTCCGGAACCGTCGTCACCCTTGCCGAAGCCGGAGGGCGTTCCGCGCCATGAGGTCCTGCGCCTTGATTTCCCGTGCCGTGAGTTTGTTGACCGCCACCCGCCTGCGCGCCGCCGCGGCGCTGTCGCTGACCCTGCTGGCTGCGGCCTGCGCGGACAAGCCGTCGGCGATGCTCGACACGGTGTCCGTCACCGTCGCGCCGACCGCCAACGACACCACGCCCATCGCCATCGACCTCATAGCCGTGCGCGACAAGGCGCTGGTGGACAAGCTGGGCGCGCTGACCGCCGCGGAGTGGTTCGCCCAGCGGGAGCAGGCCATGCGCGACCATCCAACCACGCTCGGCCTGACGAGTTGGGAACTGGTTCCCGGCCAGACGATGCGCGTCCAACGCCCGCAGGCGGAACCGGCCTGGGCGATCCTGGTCTTCGCGAACTACGCCTCCCCCGGGCCGCACCGCCTGCGCGTGCCCGACACACGAACGCTGACCCTCACCGCCGGGGAAAAAGATGTCGAACTGGTTCCCTGACATCGCCAACGCCGACACTGGCGACGCCGACATCGCCAACGCTACCGCGAGGACCGCATGACCGACGCGCGCGACATCCCCGACGCGATCGCGTGGCACGACGGCATGTTGCTGGCACCCCAGCATTTCCAGCAGCAGGCGTTGCGGCACGAGCGGCAGCTGACCTACCACGTCCGCCACGCGCGGCCGTTCCACTGGGGCGTGGTCCACATGCAGGTGGACCGCGTGAACCTCGTCTCGGGCCTCGTGCAGGTGCGGGAACTTGAGGCGATCATGCCCGACGGGCTGGTCGTGGATTACCGCGCCGGCTCCGACGAGCCGCTGGAGGTGGACATCTCCGCCTACGCGGACCCGGTCGGGCAGACGCAGATCACCATCCACCTGATCGTTCCCACCGCCCGCGGCGACCGCGCGCCGGGGCCGGGCGAGACGCCGCGCTATGTCTCGGTCGAAGGCGCGCCGGTGCTCGATCCGCACGGCGGGGAGGAGGTGTCCATCGCCCGCCTGCGACCGCGGCTGGCCCTGTTCGCCACCACCGGCCCGAACCAGAAGCCGCCGCAGAAGTTCGTCTCCATGCCCGTCGCGCAGGCGACCTTCCGCAACGATGCCTTCGTGCTGACCGACTTCGTGCCGCCGACCCTGGCGGTCACGGCCAATTCGTCGCTCGGCCGTCTGGGGGCGGAGGTGGTGCGGCGCGTGCGCGAGAAGGCGCTGTTCCTGGCCGAACGCTCCGGCGTCGGCAGCGGCAACGCGACGACCGAGCTGGCGGAGGCCGCGCGGGTCGAAATCCGCAGCCTCGTCACCGGCCTGCCGCCGCTGGAAGCGCAACTGGGCGTCGGGGTGTGCCACCCGTTCGACGTCTACGTCTCGCTCTGCACGCTGGCCGGCCACCTGTCCGCCTTCGCCAGCGGTGCCGTGCCGGCCAAGCTGTCGCGCTACGACCACGACGACCCCATGGCCAGCTTCGGCGAGGTGCGCGACTTCATCCTGCGCATGATCGACCGCGTGAAGGAGGGTGTGGCCCGCATCCCCTTCACCTTCGAGGACGGCATGTTCGGCCTGACGATGGAAGAGTCCTGGCTGAAGGGCCGCCTCGTCATCGGCGTGCGCGGCCCGGCCGCGGCGTCGGTCAGCGAGGTCGCCGGCTGGATGGAGAACTGCATCGTCGCCTCCCGCTCCAAGCTGGAGACGCTGTCCGGCCTGCGCGTGAAGGGGGCGGAGCGCATCGCGCTCGACGACAGCGGCGAGGCCGGCGTGGCCGCCCCGCGCGGCGTGGTTCCCTTCGAGGTGAAGGTGGACCCCCGCTACATCGTGCCCGGTGAACGGCTGGAGATCTGGAACCCGGATTCGCTGGGCAGCCGGTTCCGTCCGGTCGAGATCACGCTGTTCGTGACCGCCTGAGCGAGGAACCGACCGTCATGCTCCACCGCCGAGATCTGGTCGATCACTTTCTCGCCTTCGCGCGGGAACTTCAGCAGCACCGCGCCGCCGTCGGGGGGGGCATCGGGGCCGGTCGGCCCACGGCACCCGCGGACAAGGGCGATGCGGCAGCGAAGCCGGCAGAAAGCCTGCCCGCCTTCCTGACGGAGGATGTGCTGACGCTGCCGGCGCTGGGCGGCGGTCCTGCCGCAGCCGGTGTCCCGGCCCTGGCGCTGGAGCCCGACGCGGAGATCATCATCCGCCGCCTTCAGGACTTTCTGGAGGCGCAGGCCGCGCAGGTGGGCCGCACCGCCACCGACCTGATGATCAGCCAGCACCGCGAGGCGCAGTACGCCATGGCGGCGCTGGCCGACGACCTGTTCATCCACGACATCGAGTGGAACGGGCGGGAGGTGTGGCGCGGCGTGCTGCTGGAGCAGGCGCTGTTCCGCACGCGGCTGGCCGGCGAGCGGGTGTTCGACCGGATGGAGGCCCTGTTGGCCAGCAACGACCGCCGGCTTGTGCAACTGGCCGCCGTGTATCTCTGCGTGCTCGGCATGGGCTTCAAGGGCCGCTACCGGGTGCCGGGCGGGGAAACGACGCTGCGGACCTACAGCGCCCGCCTGTTCGAATTCATCGCGGGGCGGGAGTCCGAACTGGGCGCCGGCCTGCTGCCGGCCGGGCGGACGCTGATCCCCGCAGCCTACGCCCACACGCTGACCGATGGAAAGGCGCGCACGCTGGCGCGGGGCCCGCGCTGGCCGCTGGTGCTGGGCGCCATCGCCGGGGTGTGGCTGGTTCTGGGGCAGGCGCTGTGGTGGATGTCCACCGCGCAGCTGTCCAACGCGGCGGACGCGGTGCTTCAGGCATCGCTCCGCGTGACGCGCTGAGGAGGGGACGGTCATGGACATCCTGGCATCCGTCCTGTCTGGCATCGCCGGCCACCAGATCTGGTTCTTCGCGGGGCTGCTGGTCGTCGTCGTCCTGATCATCGTGGTCATGGCGGTGATCCTGCTGCAGGCCCGCGCCGCCGCCGTGGCGGCACCCGCCGAACCTGCGGCCCTGCCGCCGCCGGCCGAGGCCGGGGGGGAGGAGGGCGCGGCGGCGCCGGCGCTCCCCGACGTCACGATGCGCGACATCCGCCGCCTGTTCCGCGACGGCTTGGCCGCCTACCGCGAGACGCTGTCGCGCAACGT
>JAEZPL010000353.1 GCA_023413605.1 Pseudomonadota bacterium | reverse complement strand
GTCCATGACCGCCGCCGACTACATCGACGTGACCCGACGCCGCGCGGACCTGATCGCCCGCGCCGACCGCACGACGGCGGACTACGACGCCCTGTTGATGCCGACGGTGCCGGTCCATGCCCCGCGGCTGGAGGAGTTCGCGGCGGACGCAGACTTCGCGCGGCTCAACGTGCTGTTGCTGCGCAACTGCTCCCTCTTCAACTTCCTCGACCGTTGCGCCGTCAGCCTGCCGATGCAGGAGGCGGGCAGCCTGCCCAGCGGCCTGATGCTGGTGGGGGCCACCGGCGCCGACCGGCGCCTGCTCGCCGTGGCCGCGGCGGTCGAAGCGGCGGTGTCGCCCGCGCAATAGTGCTGGCGACTTCACATCCGTGGGTTGGGAGCCGCCTGTGGTTCGAAAGGATGAAGAAGACTGCGATTCGGCCCTTCCTTGAGTGTCCGAATTACGAATCTTGAACGACTCTTTCTTGCTTTGAAGCCACCGGTTGTCATGCCGGTGGCTTTTTCTTTTCAGAAGGCAGTTTGCCTTATGGAATCCTTGGAAAATTTGGCCCTGATTGCTTCAACCCTGCTGGATTCCGGCCAACGGGCATTTACCTTCTATAGGGCGTAGTGGCACGCTCGGGAGACAAGTCGAAAAGGCTGGGGAGTGGAACGTGAAGACAGCCGCGATGGCCGCCCGCTCCGGATCGTCCATTCGACGCCTGTTGGCCCTGCTCTTGCTGATGGCTCTTCCGCTTCTGGCCTTCGAGATCGTCAGCATCGTCCAACTGCGGCAGGCCCGCGAAGAGGAGATCCGCCAGGAAGCACGCCGAATCCTGGATCTGGCCGAGGCTGAACAGAAGCGCATCGTCGACGGCATCCACAACGTCCTGATCGCCCTGACGGAGACGAGCCTGGGCCGGATGGATCCCGCGACCTGCCGGCAGACCCTGGGCCGGATCAAGGACCGGTACCCGGACTATCTGGCGATCAACGCCGCTGGCAAGGACGGCGTGGTCTGGTGCTCCACCATTCCGGAGGCGCTCGGCCTGCGGGTGGGCGACCGCGCCTACCGCCAGGAGGCGTTGCAAACGGACGATGTGGTCACCGGGGGGTTCATCATCTCCCAGACGACCGGCCGGCCCGCCATTCCCATCGCGCGCTCCTACCGCGGGGCCGACGGGCAGCGGGAGGGATCGGTCGCCATCCTGCTCGACACCGTGTGGCTGGAACATTACCTCACCGAGCGATCCCTGCCGAAGGATGCGTCCATCCTCCTCGCCGATCGCGGCGGCACGATCCTCGCCCGCGTTCCGGAAATTTCAGGCTTGGCCGGACAGCCCCTGCCGGCGCGGTACAGGCCCATGTGGGACAGCACGAGCAAGGGCGTCGCCGATGTTCCGGACTTCGACGGCCTGTCGCGGGTCACCGCCTATTCGCCCCTCACGGCCGGGGTCCCAAGCCTTTACATGCAGGTCAGCATCGACAAGGCAAAGGCCCTGCGGTCGGTTGACATGGTGGTCCTGCGCTCCCTGCTGATCTTCGTGGTGCTGCTGCTGATCACCGGTCTGGGAGCCGCCTGGGGCATCAACCGCTTCATCCGCTTGCGGGAGGAGGCGCAGCAGAGCGCGCTCAAAATCGCGGCGGTGTTGGCCAGCACCGCGGACGGGGTGATCGAACTCGATCGGGAGTGGCGGTTCACCTACCTGAACGACAAGGCGAAGGCCCTGATCGCGCAAGGGCGCGACCTGCTGGGCCAACCGCTGTGGAAGGCCTTCCCCGAACTGGTGGACAGCCCCCTGTGGGACAAGGCGCACGAGGCGATCACGATGCAGACGCCCACCGACGCCGAGTTCCAGGGCGCGCGCACCGGCCGCTGGTTCTGGATGCGCGCCTTCCCATCGCCGGACGGGCTGGCCATCTATCTGCTCGACATCACCCGGCGCCGCAAGGCCGAGGAGGAACTGCGCGAAAGCCGGAACCACCTGAATCTTGCCCTGGAATCCGCCCAGGCCGGGACCTTCGACTGGGACCTGGACTCCGGCGCGGGATTTTGGTCGGAGGAAGGCTTCCGCATCTTCGGCCTGGATCCGGGCAAGGATGAGCCCAACCAGGAAACATGGCTGAGAATCCTGCACCCCGACGACCGGGAAGCTGTCCGGGACTTGGGCAAGGCGCAGCTGTTCGAGGAGCACACCCCCTATTACCGGCTGGAATACCGCGTCATCCACCCGGACGGCAGCCAGCGCTGGATTTCCTCCATCGGGCGCGTCCGCTACGGTGCCGACGGAAAGCCGGTGCGGATCAGCGGCCTGAACATCGACATCACCGAGCGCCGGATGATGGAAGAGGCCCTGCGCCGCAGCGAGGAACGCCTGACCATCGCCCTGACCGCCGCGGAGGCCGGCATCTGGGATTACGACGCGCACAGCGGCGCACTGATCTGGTCGGACGGCATGTATCCCTTGTACGGCGTCGAGCAGGGCAGTTTCGTGCCTTCCACGGACAGCTTTTACGCGCTGGTCCATCCCGACGACCGGGATTCGGTGCGCGTCTTCACGCGCGAGGTCCTGGAAACGAAGCGGCCGGACTACCGGGTGGAGTTCCGCATCAACAACCCGAAGCTGGGGCTTCGCTGGATCATGGCCATCGGCCGGCCGATCTACGACAGCGGCGGGCGGCCGGTGCGGCTGGGCGGTCTGAACATCGACATCACGGCGCGCAAGGCCATGGAGCAGGCTTTGCGGGACGCCAAGGCGAAGGCCGACGAGGCGAACGTGTCCAAGTCGAAGTTCCTGGCCGCCGCCAGCCACGACCTGCGTCAGCCCTTGCAGTCGGCCCTGCTGTTCGCGGGCGTTCTGCACCGCTACGTCAGCGACGAGCGCGGGCGCGGCCCGCTGCTGTCCCTGGAGCGCGCGCTCGACACGCTGAAGAACCTGCTGGACAGCCTGCTCGACGTGTCGCGGCTGGACGCCGGCGTGATCGTGCCGCAGTTCACCAACCTGCCGCTCGGGCCGCTGCTGGACGAAATCCAGGCCGCTTATGCTCCGATCGCCGCCAGCAAGGGGCTGGAGTTCAGCGTGGAGCAGCGCTGTGCGCCGCTGGCGGTGCGCAGCGACCGCCTGCTCCTGGAGCGCATGCTGCGCAACCTTGTGGAAAACGCCATCCGCTACACCGAACGGGGCCACGTGTGCATCGACTGCATCCCGACTCCGGACGGGGTCAGCATCCGGGTGTGCGACAGCGGCATCGGCATTTCCGCCGAGCATCAGGCCAAGGTGTTCGAGGAGTTCCATCAGGTCGGCAACCCGGAACGCGACCGCAGCCAGGGGCTGGGGCTTGGCCTCGCCATCGTGCAGCGCCTGTCCAGGCTGCTCCACCATCCGGTTCATGTGCGGTCGGAACCGGGCCAGGGCTCGACCTTTTCCATCGAGGTGCCGGGAGCGGCCGAACCTCTGGCCGAACTGCCGGCGCCGCCGGAACCGGTGACCGATACGCCGGGGCGCGATCGGCTGGCCGTGCTGGTCGACGACGACCCCATCGTGCTGACCGGGCTTCGCACGGTTTTCCGGGAGTGGGGGTACGACGTGGTCATCGCCGACTCCGCGGAACAGGCGCTGGAGCGCGTGAGCATCGTCGCGCGCGTGCCGGACATCGTCATCGCCGACTATCGCCTGCGTGAGCGGAAGGTCGGCACGGACGCCATCGTGAGGATCCGGGAGCAGGTCGGGCACCCGGTTCCGGGCGTCATCCTGACCGGAGAGATCGGACCGGAGTGCGAGCGCGATGCGGCGGTCCACGGCCTGACGGTCGTGCACAAGCCCGTGACCCCGCGCCAGCTGCTGGCCGTCGTCCAGCGGCTTCTGGAGCCCGCTGCGGAAGCCCCGGCCGGCGGTCCCGGGACATGACCGCCGGCCGGGCCGGGTCAGAAACGGCCGGTGGTCACCAGCGCGCGATTCCCATGACCTTGGCCGCCTGGACCACCGCGGCACGGCCGGTCTTCATCTTGGCTTCGGGGAAGGTGTTGAACTCGTCCCGCGCCTCCTGAAGGAGTTTGGTCCCGTGAGCCTGCGGTGAACCCTTGCCCTGGGTGTGCTTGTCGTGGGACTTTCCGGCGGATTTGCTTCCCGCTTTGACAAGAATGGCGCGGGCCTTGTTGTAATCCTCGTCCGAAATGCTGGCCATTGTGTCTCTCCCTTGTCAGGATACAAAAATAATCAGGCGTCGAAATCCTAGGCAGGGCACTCTTTGGCCGTCACTGCGGACAATATCCAATCTGGACGCATTCGGAGCAGGACGGAGGATGGGCGTTGCCGGTCCTGGACGATCTTGTCCGTTCCAGAGGTTGATTCGGAGGAATTGGCATTTTGCTCAAATGCAAAAGCTTGCATTCGCCGTCTTCCGCCCCATCTCGCGCGATTGCGGTCCTCTGCGGTACGATGTACAGGGGCCGCAAGGGACCATTCACGAAAGACGGTCGGTGCATCGGTTATGAAGGTTGACGAGTATCTGGGCTTCCGCAAAGGCGACGAGGTGCTCGACGCGGCGGAACTTACGGCGGGGACGGCGCGGATCAAGGAGATCCACATCGTGCCGGACGACATGGGGCTGGCCGCCATCGCGGTCATGGAGAACGGCGCGGAGCGGTACATCACCCAGCTGAAGAAGGTCGGGCGCCCAGCCTCCGACAGCCGGCCGGGCAACGTGACGCGGCTGCATGGCTGAGGCCGTACCCGGCGCGCCGGGTCTCTTCATCCCGCGCGGGCACCAGATCGAGGCCCGCGACGCCATCCTCGCGCACCGCCGGGCCGGGCGGCCGGGATTCCTGCTGGGCGACCGTACGGGGCTGGGCAAGACTCTGTCGGTCTGGCTGGCCGTGGCCGCCATGCCGGAGGAGGATGTGCTCGTCGTCTGCCCGAAAAGCGCGCTCGCCCACTGGCGCCGCACCATCGCCCGGTCGGGCTGCGCGCCGAAGCGCGTCACTCTGATCAACTACGAGCGCACCAAATCCCTGCTGAAGCCCGTCGCGGCCAGCAACCGCCGTTCCACGCGCGCCAAGAACAACGAGCTTGCCAAGCATGGCGAGCCGAAGCGGACCTGGCCCATCGTCATCTTCGACGAGAGCCACCGGCTGCGGAACCCGTCGGCGCAGCAGACCATGGCCTGCCGCACCGTCGCCGACGCCGCAACCTTCTGCATCTACATGAGCGCCACCGCCGGGCAGGCTCCGCACGAGCTGGCCTACCTCGGCGCGCTGCTCGGCCACGCCGCGGG
>JAEZPL010000346.1 GCA_023413605.1 Pseudomonadota bacterium | reverse complement strand
TCATCGCGTCGTCGAAATCGCTGCCGCTGAGGTCGGCGCGCGCGCCCATGGCGCCGTTGGTGTTGATCCAGGTGAAATGGCTGTGCAGGGACTCCTGGATCTGCACCGAGAAATTCTCGGCCGAGCGGGCGAGGTTGGCGCCGGTCGTGTCGGCCCCGGCAAGGTCCGCCCCCTCCATCCGCGCGCCCTGAAGGTCGGCGTTGCGCAGGTTCGCCCCGGCCAGCACCGCGCCGGTCAGGTTGGCGTCGCGCAGGATGGCGCCCTGAAGGTTCACGCCGGACATGTTGCAGCCCCGCAGGTCCGCCCGAGCGAGGTTGCAGTTCTTCATGGCGGAACGCATCAGCGTCGCGCCGGTCATCAGCGCGCCTTCGCAATCCGCCCCGTTCATCGACACGTCGGTCAGGTCGGCGCCGGACAGGTTTGCGTTCGACATCATCGCGTCGTCGAAATCGCTGCCGCTGAGGTCGGCCCGCACGAAGTCCAACCCCTTGCCACCCTTGCCGCCACCGCCGTACAGCAGGGCGCCGCCGCGCAGGTCCGCTTCCTTCAGGATGGCCCGCTTCATCTTGGCGCCGCGCATGTGGGCACCGCGCAGGTCGGCGCGGTAGAGGTTGCAGCCGGTCAGGTCGGCCTTCGTCAGGTGGGCCGCGAACAGGTCGGCGTGGCTGAGATTCGCGTTGGACAGGTCGCAATGCGCCAGGTTGGCGCCCGACAGCTTGCCCTGCGTCAAATTCACGCCGGCCAGATTCGCCCCTTCCAGGTTTCCCATGGTGAGGTTGGCGCGGTTTCCACCCGATTTGTTCTTCAGCCAGCGCTCGTGCTTTTCCAGCACGGCGACCAACTCATGTGGCGTCATGGCCCGGTCCGATGTCTGCGCCCGATGTTTGACCTTTCCGCAAGGAAAGGGCGTCCTTTTCCAAACGCGGCGTCACTGTGATCGGATAATCCGTACCATTCGTTAAAAATCTTTCCCGAGGTGAGATAGACAAGCCGCCAAATCGCCCTGTAAGCAAAACGGGCGCCCAGAGATTGGACGCTTACGAACAGTTTCAGGCAGGAGGATTTCGGGATGGCCGGTGGACATACGGTTGCCGCTTTCGACGCGGAGCTGGCGCAGCTCCATCAGATCATCATCACGATGGGTCGGCAGGTGGAGAGCCAATTTGCCGCAGCCATGGAGTGCATCACCCAGCGGGACGCCGAAATGGCGGCGCGGATCATTCAGGGCGATGCTGAAATCGACCGGCTGGAACTGGAACTGGAAGGCCTGTGCGTGCGTATGCTGGCGCTTCGCCAGCCGATGGCCAAGGACCTGCGCGACATCGTTTCGGCGTTGAAGATCGCGTCGAACCTGGAACGGATGGGGGATTTCGCGGGGTCGGTGGCAAAGCGGGCGGTCACGCTGTCGGCCCTGCCGGCTCCGCCGCCGGTCGCGTCGCTGTCCTGGATGGGGCAGACGGTGCAGAGCATGATTCGCGACATGGTCCGCGCCTATGAGACGCAGGACGCGGATCTCGCCATGGCCATCCGCGACCGGGACGGGGAAGTCGATTCGGCCTACACAAGCCTGTTCCGTGAATTCCTCACCCACATGATGGAAACGCCGGCCCAGATCACCGGCTGCACGCATCTGCTGTTCGTCGCGAAATCCATCGAGCGGATCGGCGATCACGCGACCAACGTGGCCGAAAGCATCTGCTTCATGGTTCGCGGGCGCCTGCCGTCGGAGGAGCGTGCGAAGGGAGACCTCAGCAGCTTCGCGGTGGTGGACGAGAAGGGAGGGGAAGGGAAGTAGTCCGTCCGGCCAATGGGCGGGCACGCCGCGGTCCCGTGGAACAGCGGGGCCGCGGCGGGGTTCTTGGCAGCGAGCGCAGCAACCGGAGGCCGGGCGTCATGATCGCCGCCATCATCGAACACGACCAGGAAGCCGGACGGGAGTTCTTCGCCGACATCGGCAACGCCACGCAACCGGCTTGGGACGAACGCAGCGCGAGCATGCGGGATTTCCTCGCCCTGTGGGACACCCATGGCGCGGTGCTGGAACAGACGGTTTTTCCGCGCGTGTCCGCCGCGATCGGGCGAGCCGATCTGGTCGATGCCCTGCGGGATCAACAGCGGCGGGTGGTCGAACTGGCGGGAGACCTCGCCCGCCGCGCGCCAGGACATGACGCCGATGGGCGGTGGCTGACCGATTTCGAAAGTTTGAAGGGGCTGTTCGACGCCCAGTGTTTGCGCGAAGGGGCGGAACTGATCCCCCTGTTGCGCGACCGCATGCCGCCGTCCGACGTGGCGGAGATGACCCGGCAGGCCCGCACGTTACGTCAGGTGCGCGGACGCTGAGACGTCCGCCCCCTGCTCAAGGCCAGTTGATCTCAGTGGCTGCGGCTCAATGCTTCAGCTTCCAGCCGTCTCCGACCTGTTCGTAGCGCCGCTTCACAGCGGCCCAGGCCACTTTGCGCGCCATTTCCTCGCGCTGAATGGCTTGGCGAACCGCAGGAGAGCGGCATTCCTGCCAAGCGTGATTGAAGGCGGAGCGGTAGATGTCCTGTGCGCGGGGCGGCAGGTGCCCCTTCACCGATTCGGGCAGTTCGGTGTTGCTGCGATAGGGCATTGAACGTTTCCTCCGGAAATTTTCAGCTTCTTTTTTGCCCATTGTAAACTGGAATCCCTCAGCTGCTGTAGGGATTTCTTGCTGCGCAAATGGCTGATCCGGTCCTCCAAAGGTTGTAGGCAAAGGTTGTAGGCGTCGTCGTTTCCACACTGTCCGGACAAAGGAAAAGGCCCTTCTCCGGTGTGCGGAGAAGGGCCTTTTCCTGGCTCAAGCGGATGACGAACAACGCGATCTTATGGCGTACGGCGCGCGGTGCGGTGGGCCGGGATCGGAATGGGACGAATCGCCTGCTCTTCGCGGCGGCTCGCCGACATGTCGATCTCGATGCGGGCCAGCGCCTTGCGCAGTTCGTGCACCGCGTCCGACAACGCCTGGATGGACGTCTCGCCCGGTTGCTGGCGCCAGCCGCGATAAGCGGCCAAGCAACCACGAGCGGTATCCCGCAGGCGGGCTTCGACCGCGTCCACCGGCGGCGGGTTGTTGCCGGTGCGGCCGGCGTCAGCCCCTGCCGCGGCCTGCGGCGCGGCTGCCGGGGGCGGCGAAGCGGTGGGCTGCACCGGAGCCGGGGCCGGTTGCGGCGCGGGCTGCGGCTCCGGCCGGTTCAGGCGCAGCGTTTCGGTCTGCTGCGGCTGTGCGGCGGGCTGGGCGGGGCGGCGTTCCTCTGCCGGTGCAGCGGCGCGGGGCTGCTCGTGCCGTGCGGATTCCGGCCGAGCGACCTCGCCACGGGGTTCCGCCGGGCGGCGTTCCGGCCGTTGAGCCGGACGGGCCGGGGCGGGAGCCGCCTCGGCGGTCTGAGCAGCTGGGGCCTGAGCAACCGGCGCCTGTGCGACCGGCGCCGGAGCAGCCGGGGCCGGAACGGGCGCTTCGGCCGCGGGCGACTCGGCAACGGTGGCCTCGGCCGGCGCCGGACCGGCGTCGTCCTTTTCCGTGCCGCCGGCCGCCTCGGCCTTGCGGATGATGTAGGAGATGGCGCTCGGCGTGCACTCGAACTCGCGCGCGATCGCCGACAGGGTTGCGCCGGAACGATAACGCTCAAGAATCTGCGGCCACGCCGACTGGGGGATTCTTCCGCGCTTCTTTGGAGCCTCCGGTTCGGTCCCGGTTTCTGCGTTCATTATATCGCTCGGTTGCCAAAGTGAATTTTGAGTCATTCGTCAGCTGCTTGTGCCGTATCGCACGCCTCTGACGCTGTGCAATGCGGGAGCGTGCACAAACTTGACGTCAGGAGCCGGTCTTGCGGGCGATGTTGTCGGTGCCGATGAATATCGGAAACTTGATGAGAAATTACCAGCAGAACTTTGCGCAGCAAAGCAAAATTGCGCCTATGCGGGTTGCGCGAAGCTTTAGTCCGAAGGCACGAACACGGGTTGTCGCGGGACTCCGTCAAACCGCATAGGAACGCGTGGCGGGGCAGCATTTTAAAAGCCAAGATGGCGACGGCGGAATTTGCGGGTGAACCGGATTCAAAATCCCCGATGGTCCGGAATGCGTTTCAATGCGTTCTGTTGAAAAGACGTGGCCCCATGCGGGCGCGTGCTGTCCGACTGGCGGAGTTTTTTTCATGCCGCATTCACCCGTTCGTGTCCGGTGCATCCCCGGGCTTGCCGTGTCCGCCGCGCAGGCGGGCTTCGTCGCCGCGGTGCTGGCCATCGCCGTGCCCGCGGGCGCCCAGGAGCAGACACAGAATCCTCAGGCGCAAAACGCCCAGCCGCTAGACAACCAAACGCAGAATGGGCAGCCGCAAAGCCCGGTCCAGAATCAGTCCTTCAAATCCCGGTACGTGCCGCCGACCTTTGCCGATCTTGCGGCAAAGCAGGTTGATACGGTGGTGTTCATCTCGACCTCTCAGGCGGCTCCGCAAGCCCAGGGCGGTGGGCGCGGCCAGGACATGCCGGAGTTTCCACCGGGATCGCCCTTTGAGGAATTCTTCCGTGAATTCCGCGACCGCCAGCGTGGCCAACCGCAGCAGCAGCGTCCGACCGCCGCTCTCGGCTCCGGCTTCATCATCGATGCGGCGGGGTACGTGGTGACCAACGGCCATGTCGTGTCGGAAGCGGACGAGATTTCCGTGACGCTGCACGACGGGACGAAACTGCCGGCAAAGCTGGTCGGATCGGACGTGCCGACCGACCTCGCGCTGCTGAAGGTCGAAAGCCGCAAGCCGTTGACCGCCGCGACGTGGGGCAACAGCGACCAGACGCGCATCGGCGACTGGGTGGTCGCAATCGGCAATCCCTTCGGGCTTGGCGGATCCGTGACCGCAGGAATCCTGTCGGCCCGCGCCCGCGACATCCAGCAGGGTCCCTATGACGACTATCTGCAGACAGACGCGTCAATCAACCGCGGCAACTCGGGCGGGCCGCTCTACAACATGAGCGGCGAGGTGATCGGCATCAACACCGCGATCTATTCGCCGACCGGCGGATCGGTGGGCATCGGATTCGCCATTCCGTCCACCATCGCGCGCCCGGTCATCGATCAGCTGAAAAGCAGCGGGCAGGTGCGGCGCGGCTGGCTGGGCGTGCAGGTGCAGCGTGTCACGCCGGACATCGCCGACAGCCTGGGCATGCCGGAACCAAAGGGCGCCCTGGTCACCAGCGTGTCCCCGGACAGCCCGGCCGGGCAGGGCGGCATCCGCCAGGGTGACATCATCACCAGCTTCAATGGCAAGCCCGTCGAGCAGATGCGCGAACTGCCGCGCATCGTCGCAGCGACGGAGATCGGCCGGAACGTTCCGATGGACGTGCTGCGCGAAGGCAAACCGCAGACCCTGAACGTCAAGGTCGGCGAACTGGCACAACAGCAGCAGGTCGCCGCCGCCGGGTCGAGCGGCGATCCGCGGCAGTCCGCGCCTGTGGAATCGAAAAAGGTGCTGGGCTTGACCCTGTCCCCGTTGACGCCGGGCCTGCGCGAGGCCTTTTCAATCAACGGAGACATTGAAGGGATCGTGGTGACGGAGGTGGGCGACAGCAGCCCCGCCACCGAACGCGGCATCGAGGCGGGTGACGTGATCGTCGAGGCTGGGCAGGAACCGGTGAAGACGCCGGAGGAACTGGACAAGCGCATCCAGGAGGCACGCTCCCAGGGTCGGAAGACCGTGCTGATGCTGGTCAGCCGTGACGGCGACCTTCGCTACGTGCCGATGCCGATCGAGGAGAAGAAGGGGTAAGGGTCTCCGCGAGGGTCTTACCTTTTCCTCTACCGTTCGCCCGGCGGCAGGCGTATTTTGCCGGCCGCTTGGCGAATGGGGTCAATCCAGTGAGTGCTCTTCCCGAGGACCGGCCGACCGTTCGGCTGTCGGTCGTGGTTCCGGTCTTCAACGAGGCCGACAACGTCCTGCCCCTGCTTGAGGAAATCGAGCGGGCGCTTGCGCCTATGGGCGCCTTCGAAGTCATCTATGTGGACGACGGGTCGAGCGACGACACGCTGTCGCGTCTGGCGCCCGTCGTGGCCGCCGGCCGCCTGCGGGTCCTCCGCCATGTGCGGCGGTCCGGACAGAGCGCCGCGGTGCGCACCGGCGTAAAGGCCGCGCGCGGCGAGTGGATCGCCACGCTGGACGGCGACGGGCAGAACGACCCGGCGGACATCCCGAACCTTTTCGCCCTGGTTGCCAAAGGTGGGCCGGACGCCCCGATTCTGGTGGGCGGTCTGCGCAAGAAGCGGCAGGACACGCTGTCGAAGCGGCTGGCTTCCAAGTTCGCCAACGCGGTGCGCCAGTCCTTTCTTCAGGACGGCTGCACGGACAGCGGTTGCGGCCTGAAGCTGTTCCGGCGCGACGCCTTCCTCGACTTGCCCTTCTTTGGGGCGATGCACCGGTTCCTGCCGGCGTTGTTCCGCGCGCATGGGCACCCGGTCGCCTATGTGCCGGTCAACCACCGCCCGCGCGAGCGCGGTGTTTCCAAATACAACAATTGGCGGCGCGGCCTGATCGGCGTGGTCGATCTGCTGGGCGTCTATTGGCTGAAGCGGCGCACCATGCTGTCTCCGGCCATCGAAGACCGCTGACGAAGAACACCGAGTTAAGTCACCTTTCGCCACGCGCCCGGATCCCGACCCGATGCTTGAACGCGCCATCGCCTGGTATCAAAGCCAAAGCACGACGGACCTCGTCTGGGTCGGCATCGGCTTTTTCGCGCAGGCTCTGTTCATGATGCGCTTCGTGGTGCAGTGGATCGCCAGCGAGCGTGCGCGGCGCAGCATCGTGCCGGATCTCTTCTGGTATTTCTCCATCGGCGGCGGGATTCTTCTCTTGGCCTATTCCATCCAGCGCGGAGATCCAGTGTTCATGTTCGGGCAGGGCCTGGGGCTGATCATCTACTTCCGCAACCTCTATTTCGTCTGGACGCAGAAGAAAGCCGGCGCTGCCGAATCAGCGGCGGCGGGCAAGCCATGAGCGAGGCAACCTTCGCGCCCGCCGATGTTGCGACCCCGTCCGTCCGGACCGGCCGGCTGCCGATCCTGGCCTATGCGCTGTTGGCGGTGGTGAGCGTCCTGCTGTTCCTGCCGGGATTCTTCGACCTGCCACCTTTCGACCGGGACGAGGCACGCTTCGCCCAGGCATCCTCTCAGATGCTGGAAAGCGGCGATTACGTCGACATACGTTTTCAGGACGAGGCGCGGCACAAGAAGCCGGTCGGCATCTATTGGCTCCAGACGGCGGCGACCAAGATCGCCAACGACGTGGTGCAAGGCCCGAAGGAGATCTGGACCTACCGGATTCCGTCCTTCTTCGGCGCGGTCACCGCCGTGCTGGCGACGGCCTGGACGGGCGCCCGCATGTTCGGCGGACCGGTGGGCTTCCTGGCCGGCCTGATGATGGCGTCCTGCGTCGTGCTGGGCGTCGAGGCCCGGATGGCCAAGACGGACGCCGTGCTGCTCGCGACCATCGTGATCGGTCAGGCGGCGCTCGCCAGCCTCTATCTGAACCGGCGGGAGGAACGGTCCGGCTGGGCCGCTCCCCTGGCCTTCTGGATCACGGCGGGCATCGGAATCCTGATCAAGGGGCCCATCGTCCTGCTGGTGTCGGGCACGACGGCGCTGGTGCTGGTATTGCTCGACCGCCAGGCCGGCTGGCTGAAGCGGCTGCGCCCGCTGGCCGGACTTGCCATCATGGTCGCCATCGCCGCCCCCTGGCTGGTGGCCATCGCGATCAAGACGAAGGGCGCCTTCTTCGCCGAATCCGTCGGCCACGACATGCTGGGCAAGGTTGCCAGCGGGCAGGAGAGCAAGGGGCTTCCGCCCGGCTACTACCTGGGAACCTTCTGGGTGACCTTCGCGCCCTGGTCGTTCCTGGCGCTGCTGGCCGTGCCCTGGGCCTGGGTGAACCGCCGCAGCGACGCGGTGCGTTTCTGCATCGCGTGGATCCTGCCGAGCTGGCTGGTGTTCGAGGCGGTGCCGACGAAGCTTCTGCACTACACGCTGCCCGTTTTCCCGGCCATCGCCATTTTGACCGCCTGCGCCGCGCGGGAGCATTTCACGCGCACTGCCGCCAAGCCCCGGCGTGTGCTGTTCGCCATCTCGGCCGGCCTGGGCCTGATCGGCTTCGGCGCATTGGCCGCGGCGGTGGCGGTGATCCCTTATCTGGTGGACGGGCGCATCGATCCGGTCGCGGTTGCCATGCTGCCGGTCGTGCTCGTCCTGTACGTGCTGGCCGTGCGTCTGTTCGTTCAGAAGCGGGAGCAGGCTGGATTTGGCGCCGGGCTGGCTGCGGCGGCGGTGTTGTACGCCTGCACGTACGGCGTGGTGCTGCCGGCGATCGACGGAGTCTGGATCAGCCGTCAAGCGGCGCGCGCCGTCGCAGTTGCCCGCCCCTGCGCGACGAGTACGGTGGCGTCCGCCGGCTTCTCGGAGCCGAGCTTGGTCTTCCTGCTGGGAACGGACACGCGCCTGACGCACGGCGCGGGTGCGGCCCAGTTCCTGGCCTCCGATCCGGCCTGCGGGCTGGCGCTGGTGGATGCGCGGGAGGATGCGGAGTTCCGCGCCGCCCTGAAGGGTGTGGAACCCGTTCTGCTCACGCAATTGTCCGGCTTCAACTACAACACCGGAAAGCGCGTCACGCTGACGCTGTACGGCGCGCCGAAGCCGTAAGGTTCGCTACAGGGATCGGATGAAGCGCACCGTGGCGTCGAGCACCGCCTCCGGCTGATCGCGGTGCGGCGTGTGCCGGCAGTCGGGCAGCAGCAGTCCCTCGGCGGGGCCGGAGGCCTGGCGCGTGATGGCGTGCACCTGCTCCGGGGTGCCGTATTCGTCGGCCTCTCCCTGGATGACCAGGGTCGGGCAGAGGATCGCGGGCAACAGCGCCTCGATGTTCCAGTCGGCGAAGGGCGGGGTCAGCCACGTGTCCGCCCACGCGCTGAACAGCGCCGGGGCATCGTTGTGATGCCGGCCCATTTTCTCGAGCAGGTCGGTGGTTCTCGCCGCCTCGACGGCGTCACGGATGCCGGCCAGGGTGACCGGCTCGACGAAGCTGTGGGGCGCTTCCAGCACGAGGCCGCGCACCGGGCGTCCGGAGGAAGCGGCGTGGATCAGCGCGATCGACGCGCCGTCGCTGTGCCCTACCAGCACCGGATTCTCGATTCCGAAATGGTCGAGCACGGCGGGAAGCACATCCAGCGCCTCGCGGTGCAGGTAGTCCATGCCGCGCCGGTAAAGGAACGGGTCGGACCGGCCATGGCCGAGCCGCGAATAGACCAGCGTCGGGGCACCGGTCGCGGCGGCCACCCGTTCCGGAAAATCGCGCCACAGGCCGATGGAGCCCAGCCCTTCGTGCAGGAAGACGAGAGTGGGGGCGGCGGGCGCGGTGCCGTCGATCCAGCGGTGATCGAGCCGGTGCCCCTGGTAGGTGAGCGGTTCGGACATGTCAGCCGTCCTACCAGCAAGTGTACCGTTGCGGCAAGCGCTCCCTCCCGTTGCGCCAGTGCGCCGTCATGCGGGGGCGCCCGCCCTGGGTAACCCGCCTCCACCCTGGACGCCCGGCGGACGTTCCGGCCGAATCCATCCTCCGCTCTCAAACGGATGGAAGGCCGCCACGTCATGCTTCGAACGATGACTGTCGCGACCCTGACGGTGATCGCGCTCGCCGCGCCCGCCCAGGCGCAGAAACAGGAATATCCCGCATGGGTGTTCGAGGAGATGGTCCCGACCGGTCCCTACATGCGGCGCATGGAAGAGGCCCAGCCCGTGCCGGGCGCCCGCCCGTCGCATTGGGGGGCGATCAGCAAGGACGGGCAGTTCCGCGCCGGAATGCCGCAGTACGGCACCGACCGGCAGCGCCGGCAGCCCAACTACGCCCGAACGCAGTCCCTGGCTCCGCCGGTGCGTGACGGCCGGGCTCCCGCCGCCACCGGGGGAGATATGACCATATCGACTCCGCGCGAGACCGTGATCAATCCGGAAATGAGGATCCAGCGGGGGAAGTCGTTCGACGAATGATGTCGGGGTGCTCATCCGGGTGCTCCTCTGGCCGCCAGAGCCACGCCGCTCCCCGCACGCCGCTGGAGTCGCCGTGGATGGCGCGCCGGATCGGCGTGTCGATGCGGTCGGAAAAGGCCCAGCGTTCGATGGCCGGCGGAAGCCCATTGTACAGCGCGGCGACGTTGGACAGGCCACCGCCCAGCACGATCACGTCGGGATCCAGAACGTTGACGATGACAGCCAATCCCCGGCCCAACCGGTCCACAAGGCGGTCGAGCGTGGCGCGGCTGGCCGCGTCGCCGGCTTCCGCCCGCGCGACGATCTCTTCGGCGCCGAGGGCTTGTCCGGCAATCCGCTGGTGGTCGGCGGCGACCGCCGGACCGGACACGAAGGTTTCCAGGCAGCCGTGTTTGCCGCAATAGCAGGCAGGTCCGGGCCGTTCGCCGTCGGTGGGCCACGGCAGGGGATTGTGGCCCCATTCGCCGCCCACCGCGTTGCGTCCGGACAGAACCCGGCCATGGGCAACAATTCCCGCACCGCAACCCGTGCCGAGGATGGCGGCGAACACGACGCCGCACCCCGCGCCGGCACCGTCCGCCGCCTCCGACACGGCAAGGCAGTTGGCGTCGTTCTCGACCCTGACCGGCCGGCCGAGCACGTCGGCGAGATCCCGGTCGAAGGGCTTTCCGATCAGCCATGTGGAGTTGGCGTTCTTCACCAGACCCGTTGCCGGCGATACGATTCCGGGGATGCCCACGCCGACCGTGGCGGGCGCGCCGCCGGTTTCCGCCTCCAATCGGCGTACGAGGTCGACGATGGTGCGTAGCGTGGCGGCATAGTCCCCGCGCGGGGTGGGAACGCGGACCCGGGCGCGCTGGTTTCCTTCAGGGTCGAGTGCGATTCCTTCTGTCTTCGTACCGCCCAGATCGATGCCGATGCGGATCATGGTGGACCCTCCCGCCTTTCGATTCGCCGAACCGGAAGCCGGCGTGGCGCAAGCAATACTCGGAACGTACCGCCGTCTTCAACCGAAGCAACTGTGTCCACACAGGTCATTGGTTGGGACAAATCGAACGGGGATGCCCGATATGGGTTGACCGTCTCTTGGGATCTTGTAGAACCACAGAAGGACAGGGTGAGAATCGAAAGATATCGCCCGACAACATGGGCCATCGGAGCCGGACCAACGATGATTCGCCACCGCGCCGCTCTTCGCTTTTCTTCAGTGACCTTGCGCCGTGCCGCTGCCGCCGGCCTTGCCGTGCTGTTCGCCGGCGTCGCCCTGCCTGCCGCCGCCAAGGACCCGGTCAAGCCGGCCGCAGCGAAGGCGGCATCGGCAAAGGCCTCCGCCGCCAAGTCGTCGGGTGCCAAGGCTTCGGCCTGCTACAGCCGTCCGGAACACGCGGCGGAGCAGTTGATCCGCATGCACACCGAAATGATGGTGGTCGGCCTGACCTGCCAACAGGTGATGCCGGACAAGAAGCCCTTCAATCTGTACCAGGACTTCACGATCAAGCACCGCTCGCTGGTGTCCAATTCGGAATCGGCGCTGATCGACCATTTCCGCAAGGTCAGCTCCGGCAACCCGACGCGCCAGTTCGACATGTACCGCACGGAACTGGCGAACGAGATCAGCCGCCGCGCGGCGGTGATCGGCACGCCGCTCTATTGCGCGAATTTCGTTGATCGGTCAAAGGCCGCCACCGAACTGAACGCGGACGACCTGCGCGTTCTGACCGCCGATGAAAAAGGCGCCGGTCTGATGCAATTGTCATCAAAGCCGCTGTGCGACGTGCAGGTGGTCAGCAGCCCGGATGTGAACTACGACGTCGCCCAGGCACCCTCGACCCGCACGTCCAAGGCGAAACCCGCCGCCAAGAGCACGGGAAAGGCCGCGGCCAAGGCGCCGGCCAAGCCGAAGACCGCGTCCAAGGCGCAGGTGGTGTCCGCCAATCGCTGACCAGGGGAACGCCTGGTTTTCATGGCATGGCATTTGCGTAGACCCTCCCCGTGTGAACGGGGAGGGTTTTCTTTTTGGGCGGATATGAAAGTCATGGTTGATTGCAAGCGTAAAGTTCTCAGAACTGACATGAATCGATATTGCAAATTCGCTGAAAATTGGTATTACCGCAGATAGAGTGAGGGTTTGCCCTCTTGCCCTGTCCAAACAGGGTGGGCTAACGTTCCGTCCAGACAACAATCTTGGCCCCGCGCATCAATGCTCGGGCAAGCCAGTTCGGGGAGTGGCTGTTCACGTGACCGGTGTACTGAGCGTGCCCGTCTCGCTCGCCCATGCCTGCGCATCGCGCTGAGGCGAGGTGAGACAATGGATTATTTTCTTCAACAGTTGATCAATGGGGTTTCGCTGGGCGCCATTTATGGCCTCATCGCAATCGGATACACGATGGTGTACGGCATCATCGGCATGATCAACTTCGCTCACGGCGAGATCTATATGATCGGCGCCTTTGTGGCCTTGATCACCTTTCTTGCTCTGGGGACCCTGGGCATCACCTGGGTACCGCTGGCGCTGCTGGTGATGCTGGCGGCGTCGATGCTGTTCACGGCCGTCTACGGCTGGACGGTGGAGCGCGTCGCCTATCGGCCGCTGCGCAACTCGCCGAAACTCGCGCCGCTGATCTCCGCGATCGGCATCTCCATCTTCCTGCAGAACTACGTCCAGATCCTGCAAGGTGCGCGCAGCAAGCCGTTGCAGCCGATCCTGCCCGGCAACCTGACGATGATGGACGGGGCCGTGTCGGTCAGCTACGTGCGTTTGGCGACCATCGTGATCACGGTGCTGCTGATGTACGGCTTCACGCAGCTGATCACGCGCACGTCGCTCGGCCGCGCCCAGCGCGCGTGCGAACAGGACAAGAAGATGGCCGCCCTGCTGGGCGTCGACGTCGACCGCGTCATTTCGCTGACCTTCGTCATGGGCGCCGCTCTGGCGGCGGTCGCCGGCATGATGGTTCTGCTGATCTATGGCGTGATCGACTTCTACATCGGCTTCCTGGCCGGCGTGAAGGCTTTCACGGCCGCGGTTCTTGGGGGCATCGGCTCCCTGCCGGGCGCCATGCTCGGCGGCGTCGTCATCGGTCTCATCGAGGCGTTCTGGTCCGGCTACATGGGCAGCGAATGGAAGGATGTCGCGACCTTCACCATCCTGGTGCTCGTCCTGATCTTCCGCCCGACCGGCCTGCTCGGCCGTCCGGAAATCGAGAAGGTGTGAGGCCATGACCGCGATCTCCGTATCCACCCCGCGGTCCATCGACTGGCCCGCGATCCTCAAGGAGGCGGCGTTCACCGCCTTCATAGCCCTGCTGCTCACGGTTCCGCTGGTCGGCCTGCGCACGGTGGACCGTCCCACCGGCCTGGGTCTGGAAACCCGCTGGAACGAGGTTGTCGCCGCGGTCGGCCTGGTCTTCATCGGCCGCCTCGGCCTCTGCCTGATCCGCGAAGGGCAGGCGGGGCTGGTGCTCGTGCTGGCCGCTCTGGCCGCCGCCGCGGGCTTCTTCATCCAGATGCCGACCGAGGCGCTGCGCATCATGCTGATCGCCGGAGGCGCGATCATCGCGATCCGCGCGGCCATCACCGTCCGCACCGGCCGGTCGAAGCTGACGCAGGCCGAACGCGACAAGCGCATGGACCGCATCGCGGCCAAGGTTCAGCACGCCTCGCGCTGGCTGGGCCCCATCGCGGTCGTGGTGGCGCTGGTCTTCCCGATGACGCCGCTGGCCGACCGCCAGCTTCTGGACATCGGCATTCTGCTGCTGACCTACATCATGCTGGGATGGGGTCTGAACATCGTGGTGGGCCTCGCCGGCCTGCTCGACCTCGGCTACGTCGCCTTCTACGCGGTGGGTGCCTACAGCTACGCTCTGCTCGCCCACTATTTCGGTCTCAGCTTCTGGCTTTGCCTGCCGCTGGCCGGCGTGCTGGCCGCGCTGTCCGGCGTGCTGCTCGGCTTCCCGGTGCTGCGCCTGCGTGGCGACTATTTCGCCATCGTGACGCTCGGCTTCGGTGAAATCATCCGCATCATTCTGGTCAACTGGTACCAGTTCACCGGCGGCCCGAATGGCATCTCCGGCATTCCGCGCCCGAGTTTCTTCGGCGTCGCCGACTTCGTCCGCAACCCGCCGGAAGGCACGGTGGCCTTCCACCAGATGTTCGGGCTGGAGTTCAGCGCGCTGCACCGCATCGTGTTCCTGTACTACCTGATCCTGGTGCTGGCGCTGGTCGTGAACGTCTTCACGCTGCGCATCCGCAAACTGCCGCTCGGTCGTGCGTGGGAAGCGTTGCGCGAGGACGACATCGCCTGCGCCTCGCTCGGCATCAACCGCACCAACATGAAGCTGGCGGCCTTCGCCATTGCGGCGATGTTCGGCGGCTTCGCTGGATCCTTCTTCGCAACCCGCCAAGGCTTCATCAGCCCGGAGAGCTTCACCTTCATCGAGTCGGCGATCATCCTCGCCATCGTGGTGCTGGGCGGCATGGGCAGCCAGATCGGTGTCGTGGTGGCGACCGTGCTGGTCATCGGCCTTCCGGAAGCGTTCCGCGAACTGGCCGACTACCGCATGCTGGCGTTCGGCATGGGCATGGTCGTGATCATGCTGTGGCGTCCGCGCGGTCTTCTGGCACACCGCGATCCCACCATTCTCCTCTTCGGCCGCAAAAAGGACTCCGGCGGGGGGCCGACCGCCGGCACCGCCGCGGCTGGCGGTGAGGGCATCGCCGGGGGGAGGGCGAAGTGATGACGGACCTTTCCATGACGAAACCGCCTCTGCTGACGGTCGAGCACCTCACCATGCGCTTCGGCGGCCTGGTGGCGAATAGCGACGTCTCCTTCATCGCCAATTCCAGCGAGATCACCGCGATCATTGGTCCGAACGGCGCCGGCAAAACCACGCTGTTCAATTGCATCACCGGCTTCTACACGCCGACTGTGGGGCGGATGACGCTGCGCCACCCCGACGGGAAGGAGTTCCTGCTGGAACGGATGCCGGGCTACCGCATTTCGCAGAAGGCCAGCGTCGCCCGCACCTTCCAGAACATCCGCCTTTTCGGCGGCATGAGCGTGCTGGAGAATCTGGTCGTCGCCCAGCACAACAAGCTGATCAAGGCGTCAGGTTTCTCCATCGCCGGCCTGCTGGGTCTGCCCTCCTACACCAAGGCGGAGCGGGAAGCGGTGGATCTGGCGAAATACTGGCTGGATCGGGTGCGTCTGCTCGATTTCGCGGACTGGTCGGCGGGCAATCTGCCGTATGGCGCCCAGCGCCGCCTGGAAATCGCCCGTGCCATGTGCACGGAACCCGTGCTGCTCTGCCTGGACGAACCGGCCGCCGGCCTGAATCCGCGCGAGTCGGCGGAACTGGCCGATCTGCTGACCTTCATCCGTGATGAACACAAGACGGGCGTGCTGCTGATCGAGCATGACATGAGCGTCGTGATGACCATCTCCGACCACGTCGTGGTGCTCGACTACGGGCGCAAGATTTCGGACGGCGATCCGGAATTCGTGAAGAACGACCCGGCGGTGATTCGCGCCTATCTCGGCGAGGAGGAGAACGAGGAACTGCCGCCGGAGGTCGCCAACGACCTGCCGGAAGTGGCCAAGCGGGCGGAAGAGGGGGCCTGAGCCATGCTGAAGGTATCGGGCGTCCACACCTTCTACGGTGCCATCGAGGCGCTGAAGGGGGTCAACATCGAGATCGGGGCGGGCGAGATCGTCTCGCTGATCGGCGCCAACGGCGCCGGCAAGTCCACGCTTCTCATGACCATCTGCGGCAATCCGCGGGCCCGCATGGGCCGCGTCTTCTTCGAGGGGGAGGACATCACCAGCCTTCCCACCTACGAGATCGTGCGCCGCGGCATCGCGCAGAGTCCGGAGGGGCGGCGCATCTTCCCGCGCATGAGCGTGCTGGAGAACCTGCAGATGGGCTCCATCACCGCCAAGCCGGGCAGCTTCGCCAACGAGCTGGAACGGGTGCTGACCCTGTTCCCGCGCCTGAAGGAACGCATCGGCCAGCGCGCCGGCACCATGTCGGGCGGTGAGCAGCAGATGCTGGCCATCGGCCGCGCGCTGATGAGCCAGCCGCGCCTGCTGCTGCTCGACGAGCCGTCGCTGGGGCTGGCGCCGCTGGTGGTGAAGCAGATCTTCCAGGCGGTGAAGGACATCAAC
>JAEZPL010000284.1 GCA_023413605.1 Pseudomonadota bacterium | reverse complement strand
GGTCGGGATGATGTCGGGGTGTTTCTCGGTCACGGGATGCTTTGTAAAGAGTCCGCCGGTGAAGTCAATTCGCGCGGTTGCGCTGGCTCTGCCCAAGCCTTATGACGGGTATGCGCGATAAACAACCAAATGATGGGTGCGGGCATGGCGGGCAAGGTCTTCACCGTGGCGCAGCAGAAGGGCGGGGCCGGAAAGACCACTCTGGTGGCCCATCTCGCCATCGCCTGGATGCAGCTTGGCCGCTCCGTCGCCACGGTGGACATCGACCCGCAGGGCAGCCTGACCCGCTGGCACGAGGTGCGGCACGAGGCCACGGGCGGGCAGCCGGGCTTCACCCATGTCCAGATCACCGGCTGGCGCACCCAGACGGAGGTGGAGAAGCTGGCGCGCGGCCACGACGTGGTGTTGATCGACAGCCCGCCGCACGCCCAGACGGAGGCGCGCATCGCCGTGCGCGCCGCCAGCCTCGTCATCGCGCCCGTGCAGCCCAGCCCCATGGACCTTTGGGCGGTGCAGCCGACGCTGGATCTCGCCGGACAGGAGAAGCGGCGTCTGCTTCTGGTGCTGAACCGCGTGCCTCCGCGCGCCCGCATCGCGGACGAGCTGGTCGCCAGGGTGCGCGATCTCGTGGACCCGCCGGCCGTGGACATCGCCGAGTCGCAGATCGGCAACCGCACGGCCTACGCCGGGACGCTGCTGACCGGCCTGTCGGTGACCGAAGCGGCGCGCAAGACCCAGGCCGCGGCGGAGATGCAGGCGCTGGCCGAGGAAATCCTCGCCCGCGCCGCCTGATACGGACGGTGCCTGAAGGCGTCGTCCGTATCACCCCCTCGATCAATGCCAACGCATTGATCTGCCGGGTTTGACGGTCGGCGGGCACTGGACGTGGTCATCCGCCGACCGTATGAGCCGACCAGGGGATTTCGGTCAGCTGAACCAGATCTGGAACATCAGCCGGTCGCGGTCCGTCGGCGCCATGGCCTTGTGATAGCAGGACGTGTCCTCCAGGAAGCCGGTTCCGGCCGGCCCCTCCACCACCATCATGCGCTCGCGGCCGAAACGGGCGATGACCTCCTCCTCCGACGCGTTGGCGGAGCCCAGCAGCATCCGGATGGTCTTGCCGCGGTGTGACCCGCAGACCAGAGCGTGCGCCCCGGCCCCGGCGCAGACGTCTGTCAGGTAGAAGGACGCGGAGCAAAAGTGGAAGTCGTGCACGTCGAAGTGCCAGTCGATGGTCTGGCCCAGGCGGCGGCGTTCGTCGTCCGACACGTCGGTGACGAAGCTCCAGAACAGGCGCGGGATGATCTTGGTCGGCGCATAGCCGAGGAAATCCGCGACCGAGTCCAGCAGGGCCGGATCGCGGCAGATGCGGCGGATGGCGGTGCAGTCCATCGGATCCGGTGTCAGCGCGATGACGACGGGCGTCCCGTCCGGCAGCCGTCCGTCGCGCACGTCCGCCTTGAGGAACAGCCGGTCGTCGCGGCGGGCCATCAGCGGCGTTCCCTCTGCGAAATCCACGATATCCCGCACGGTGTCGGCGGGCAGGTCGAAGCCGAACGCGATGGAATCCCGCTTCAACGCGGCGGTGACCAAGGGCGTGCGCACCTTTGGAAACAGGGTGGCGGGCTGCATGACCGGGGCCACGGGCGGCCAATCCCGCTTCATCGTCCGCGGCGTCAATCGCCGGAAGGCGCTGTATCCGCGGCGAATGGTTTCAAAGCGGCCGAGGGCATAATGAAGCTCACCGGCTGCAAGCCGCCGGGCAATGTTTGCAACATTCATGGTGGTGCGTCCTTCGCCGAGGCGATCGATGCGCGATTTGCAAGGAACGAACGCACGCACTCTAATAAAATTAGTTGACGACTGGAACAATTCTAAGGTCGTACATCGACGCGAAGGGGGGATAGCCCGCCCTGAATGAGTCTTTCGGGCGAGGAGGCGCCTGTCCCGCAATGCAGCATCCGGGGGTGGTCGGGGCTTTTGCCGCACCGATTTTGTGGGTAAAGAGGATTGCGCAAGAGACGGTGCGTGGGCGGACGTGCCGGCATCGGGGCTGGCACGTCCGCTCCGCAATCGTCCCGCGCTCCGCACCGTGGTTGCGGATGACGTTGGGTGTGGGGAACTCTTGGGCTTCCCTTACGCTCTAGGGCTTCCTTTACAGAGCCTTCAACTACAGCGCCTTCACCGCCTTCAGCACGGCATCCACATGGCCGGTGACCTTCACCTTGCGCCAGACGTTGCGGACGATGCCGTCCTTGTCGATCAGGAAGGTGGCGCGCTCCAGCCCCATGTATTTGCGGCCGTACATGCTCTTTTCCACCCAGACGCCGTAAGTCTCGGCGACCTGGGTCTCCTTGTCGGAGGCCAGGATGAAGGGCAGCTCGTATTTCGCCTTGAACTTGTCGTGGCTGGCGACGCTGTCCTTGGACACGCCGATCACCACGGCGTCCAGGCCGCCGAAGTTCGGGAACTGGTCGCGGAAGCCGCAGGCCTCCGACGTGCAGCCGGAGGTGTCGTCCTTCGGGTAGAAGTACAGGACGACCGGCTTGCCCTTCAGGGCGGACAGGGTGACGCTGCCGCCGCCGTCGGTCGGCATGGTGAAGTCCGGGGCGGGGGTTCCGGCTTCGATGGCCTTGC
>JAEZPL010000257.1 GCA_023413605.1 Pseudomonadota bacterium | reverse complement strand
CTGCCCGCCCGATGCGGAGGGACGCCCCGACACCCTGGCGTCCGGCGATTGCGTCCGCATCGCCGTGAAGGACACGGGCATCGGCATGAGCGAGGAGGTTGCCGCCCGCGCGTTCGAGCCCTTCTTCACCACCAAGGGCGTCGGGCATGGCACCGGCCTGGGCCTGTCCATGGTGCACGGGCTGGCGGCCCAGTCGGGCGGCACCGTGACGATCGACAGCCGCGTCGGCGCCGGGACGGTGGTGACGCTATACCTGCCGCGCGCCGACACGCCGGACGCGGCGGCGGAGGCCAACAGCGGCGGAACGGATGCCGCCCTGCCGATGCGGCCGGCCACCATCCTGGTGGTGGAGGACGAGGCCCTGGTGCGCATGACCACCGCAACGGTTCTGGAACAGGCCGGTTTCCGCGTCATAGAGGCCGCCAGCGGACCGGAGGCGCTGGAGGTGATGGAGCGCGAACCGGAGGTGGACCTTGTGCTGACCGACTATGCGATGCCCGGCATGACCGGGTTGGAACTGATCCACGCGCTGCGCGCCGGGCGGCCCGACCTGCCGGTGCTGATGGTCACCGGCTACGCCGAAATTCCCAAGGCCGCCTCCGCCGATGGCCTGATCATCGTGGCGAAGCCGTACCGTCCGGAGGATCTGGTGGTGCGCATTCGCGCCACGCTCACCCCGCCGCCCGCCGCGGCGGCTCAATGACGGCCCCATGCCTCCGCAGGAGCCGCCTTATCCGCAACCGGCTTATCCACCCTGCCCGCTGTGCGGCCGCCCCATGGTGCCGGGGCCGAGCCTGAACGAGCACCATCTCATCCCCCGCACCTACGGCGGACGGGACACGGTGACGATGCACCGCATCTGCCACGCCAAAATCCACGCCGTGCTGAGCGAGCAGGAGTTGCGCGACCACTATCACACGGTGGAAAGCCTGCGCGACCACCCGGAGATCGCCACCTTCCTGCGCTGGGTCGCCCGCAAACCGCCGGAGTTCATCGACCGGCACGCCACCGGACGCGGCACCCGGAAACGGTAGGGCCAAGGCGGCAGGCCGGCGCGTCATACGGCCGGCGCATGAAGAGTTCCATGATCGGCAGGCCGTCAAACCCGGCAGATCAATGCAGATCAAAGCGTTGGCATTGATCGCGAGGGTGATACGGACGACGCCTTCAGGCGCCGTCCGTATCACAACTCCTTTTCCATCAGCCACCCGTCCATCCGCTCCTCCACCGCCTGCCCGTCGGGCGTGACGAAACGGACGGTCTCGCCGGCCGGTCCGACCATCCGCCAGCCGAGCCGTTCGTAGAAGGTCCGGGCGCCTTCGTTCGAGCGCTCCACGACCAGTTCGGCGCGGGTGATGCCGCGGTCCCGCAGCAGCCGTTCGGCGGTTTCCATCAGGTGCCGGCCAATGCCGGCGCCGTGCAGCGGGTAAAAGGTCCGCACCGCCCACAGCACCGCAATGCCCTCCGCGCGCTTGCGGGCGAGGTCGATCCACACCTGTCCGACCGGGAAGCCCGCGGTGATCCCCAGCAGCATCAGCCCGTCTCCCCGCTGCTGTGCCGCGAAAGCCTCTCCAATCACCGCGCGGTGCGGCGTGTAGAGGCCCATCCATTCCAGCGCGGGCAGATCCGCCTCAACGCAAAGGCGGATCGTCATGGCGACGCTCAGCGTCGCACGGCCCAGATCCTGAGGATTCTCATCCATCGGACAAGGCCGGTTCGGCCAAGCCGACGCGGCGGTGCAATTCCGCCCGGTGGCGGTTCCAGTTCTCGATCACGCAGTCGGTGGCCGGACGGTCGTAATAGGTCCAAGGCAACGCCCGGGCGTTCAAACCGACGAAATGCGCCCCCACCCGCCCCAACTCCGGCGTTTTCGGCCAGAAGGGCGAGCAGATGGACACGTCCGCCGTGGACACCACATGCGCCAGCCGCCCAAGGTCGAGCGCCACCACCTGAAGCCCCTGTTCGTCCAGTTCCGACCGCAGGGGAACGGGGTGCCGCGCCAGAACCTCCCGCAAGGCGGCGCCGAGGTCGTAGCCGGGCGGAAGCCCGCGGATGCCGGTGTTGCGCGGCTCCTCGCGGGTCAGTGCGGTGAAGGCGCCGTGGGCCAGCGTCACGTCGGCGGCGATCAGGCAGCGCGGCTCCGCCTCCTCCAGCCACGCGCGCATGGCGTCGGGCAGGTTCCAGAGGATGCAGTCATTGTCGAGCGACAATTCGTACCGGTCGGGAAAGCAGCGCAAGGGGGCGAACTTCCAGGCAACCCCCTCCGCCATTCCCCCGTCCAGGTGATCGTGCAGGAAGCCCGGCAAGGCGCCGGCTGGCCGCCAGTCCACGGCGTCGGGCACGGGGCCGGTGCGCCGCCGCGCCTCCTCCGGACTCAGCGCGTTGACGATGACGGCGTAGTGAGCCTCCGGACCGAACAGGCGCCACGCGCCCCAGACCGACAGCCGCAGCGCCTCGAACCCGTAAGGGCTGACGTCGCCGATGGTCCAGCGGACGCCGAGGGGCCTTGTCATGCGGAATCCTCCGCGGAAAAGCGCCGGGTCATGCTCGGCTGGTCCATGGCGCCCCATTGGTATTTGTAGGGTTCGCGCCCGCGCAGAAAGTGGAACTCCGCCGCACCTTCGCGCAATGCCTCGGCAATCGCATGCCCCACCGCCAGGACGCCGGGGCCCTGCCGCGCCAGTTCCGGGTCGAAGCCGCCGAGGTAGTAATAACTGCGCCGCCCGTCGCCGAGCCCGTAATGGACCGCCGCCAACCGGCCCCCGATGCGCAGCCGATGCATCCGCAGCAGCCCGGCCTGGGCCAGCGCCGGCGCGGCGGCGCGGTGAAAGGCCTGCACCGCCGGATCGGCCAGAACGCCAAACTCGCCGCGCTTGGACCAGCGGGCGGCGTGGAGCCGGAACAGGTCTTCCAGCATGCCCCCGGCGGTGTGCGGCGTGGCTGTCTCCACGGTCACGCCGCCGGCCCGCTCCGCCCGGTTGCCGGTGTGGCGCAGGTTGCGCGCCTGACTGGCCGGAAGGACGGCTTCGAGGGCCGCGGCACTCGGCGGCAGCGGCAGAACGGGGCAAACGTCGGTCACCCCACCCTCCACGCTCCAGCCCGTCGGCGGATCGAGGCGGAGCAGCGGCGACC
>JAEZPL010000167.1 GCA_023413605.1 Pseudomonadota bacterium | reverse complement strand
CGTCGTAGGTGCGGGTCAGCGTGCGCACCCATTTGACGCCGACGCCGCGCACCGCGCGCTCGATGGGATTCTTCGTCGTGCGGATCGGGTTGTCGGCCAGCGACGACAGGATGTCCTGCCCGCCGGTCGCGGCGGCGTAGCCGTTGTCCACCACCACCAGCACGTTGTCGGACTGGTTGAACACCGCGTTGCCGACGCCGCTGGTCAGGCCGTTGTGCCAGAACCCGCCGTCGCCCATCACGCTGATGGTGCGCTTGGCCGAGTCCTTCGCGTTCAGCGCCGACGCCCCCGCCCAGCCCAGGCCGTAGCCCATGGTCGTGTTGCCAATGTTGAAGGGCGGCAGGATGGAGAAGAGGTGGCAGCCGATGTCGCAGCTGACGTGGTGCGATCCAAGTTCCCGCTCCACCAGCTTCATGGCGGTGAAGATCGGGCGTTCCGGGCAGCCGGTGCAAAAGCCCGGCGGGCGCGGATCGACGCTGCCCGCAACCTCCTGCGCGGCGGGCGGCGGGGCCGGCAGGGGGTTTTGCACGGCGAGTTCGGACAGGTAGCGCTCCGCGAAGGCGCGCACGCCGTTCAGAACGACCGAGGCCGTGTACTCCCCGGCCATCGGCAGCATGTCCTTGCCGTGCAGCTTGGTGTTCAGGTCGGCCTTGCGCAGGATGGCGTGCAGCGCCTGTTCGATGAATTCCGGCTGGCCTTCCTCGATCATCAGCACCGCGCGCTTGCCGGCGCAGAAGCGGGTGATCTCCTCGTCAACCAGCGGGTAGGTGACGTTCAGGACGTAGAGCGGGATGCGGCTGTTGCCGAAGGCGTCGCTGAGCCCCAGGATTTGCAGCGCGCGGATGACCGTGTTGTACATCCCGCCCTGAAGGATCAGGCCGACATCCCGGTTCTGGTCGCCAAGGAACTCGTTCAGCCCGCGGTCCTTGATGAACTGCACGGCGGCGGGCCAGCGCTTGTTCACCTTCTCCTGCTCGTGCAGGAAGCTGGAGGGCGGCAGAACGATGCGCGTCACGTCGCGCTCCGGCCGCTCCATGGCGTCCTTCAGCGTGAAGGCCGGGCGGTGGTTGTCCTTGGCGATGAAGCGGCCGTGCACGTGGCAGGCGCGGACGCGCATCTCCAGCATCACCGGCGTGTTGCTGGCCTCCGACAGCTCGAAGCCCTGCTCCACCGCCTTGACGATGCTCTCCAGGTTCGGGCGCGGGTCGAGCAGCCAGATCTGCGACTTCATGGCAAAGGCGTGCGTGCGCTCCTGCATGATGCTGGAGCCGTCGCCGTAATCCTCCCCCACGATCACCATGGCGCCGCCCTTCACCCCGCCGGACGCGAGGTTGGCCAGCGCGTCCGACGCGACGTTGGTGCCGACGGTGGATTTCCACGCCACCGCCCCGCGCAGCGGGTAGTTGACGGAGGCCGCCAGCATGGCCGCGGCCGACGCCTCGCTGGCGCTGGATTCGAAGTGGACGCCCAACTCCTCCAGGATATCCTTGCCGTCGGACAGCACGTCCATCAGGTGGGAGATGGGGGAGCCCTGGTAGCCGCCGACGTAGGACACGCCGGACTGCAACAGGGCCTTGGTGACCGCCAGGATGCCTTCGCCGTGGAACGGCTGGCCTGCCCCCAGGCGGAGCTTCTCAACTTCCTTCTTGAACGATCGCTCGGCCATGCACGTCCTCCGTGGGACGGGTGCTGCCTGTCACCCGTGACGCCGTCAGCCAACCGGAACGGCGCCGATCCATTGGTCAATACGATTGGGAAACTGTTCGTGCGCCGTTATGTTTAAGCATGAACCTATGACTTTTCATGAGACTCGTCAATCGCCTTCTGCGACAATCAGCGCCATTGACCATTGCGCATATCCATCAGGGCTTTCAGCCTGTTTGGAAAGGCTGCCTGGTGGGAGGAACTCTTCAGATCGTCATCCCCGCGAAGGCGGGGATCCAGAAAACGCAACGTTTGAGCCGCTGAAACGCCCTGGATCCCCGCCTTCGCGGGGATAACGCGGAAAGGCATCAAAGCGACGGCGACGAACCAACACTGGCAAGGGCTCTCCAAACAGGGCTTGGCGCCCAACACCATGACGGTGCGACTTGTCTGCGCCAATGCCCCACCCAACCCGCGGTGATTTCCCTGAGAAACTTTAAGCTTGACATATTTGTCCTGCAAACGGTCTCCTGGGCGTGCATCCAGGATCGCGTTTCCCCATCGGTGGTCAGGAGTGCAATCGGACATGACACGGACCCGCGCCGGATATGACGACATCGCCGTGGCGGTGCCGGTCACGGTGCCCTACGAACGCTATTCCATCCGGTCGGCCCACTGGTTCCTCGCCCGCGCGCTCGCCGCGCTGGTCGAGGGCAGCGGCCTGCCGAAGACCCGCATCGACGGGCTCTGCGTTTCCAGCTTCACCCTGTTCCCGGACACGGCGGTCGGGCTGACCCAGCATCTGGGCATGACTCTGCGCTGGCTGGACCACATCCCCATGGGCGGGGCGACCGGCGTGGTGGCCCTGCGCCGCGCCGCCCGCGCCGTCCAGTGCGGCGACGCGGAGGTCGTGGCCTGCATCGCCGGCGACACCAACATGGTGGACAGCTTCCGCCTGAACGCGGCGAACTTCAGCGTCTTCGCCCGCGACGCGGTCTACCCCTACGCAGCCGGCGGGCCGAACGCCAGCTTCGCCTTCCTCA
This sequence comes from Pseudomonadota bacterium, assembly GCA_023413605.1. Taxonomy (GTDB): domain Bacteria; phylum Pseudomonadota; class Alphaproteobacteria; order Azospirillales; family Azospirillaceae; genus Azospirillum. Next base: position 4,957 of record JAEZPL010000167.1, on the reverse strand, counting down.
CCGCCCACTACATGCAGACCTACGGCGCGCGGCGGGAGGATTTCGGGAAGCTGTGCGTCGCCCAGCGGGAAAACGCGCTGCGCTTCCCGCACGCCCTGTTCAAGAAGCCGCTGACGCTGGACGAGTACATGAAGGCCCGGCCCATCGCCGACCCCGTGCACCTGTTCGACTGCGTCATGCCCTGCGCGGGCGCCGAAGGCTTCCTGGTGATGAGCCGTGCGACCGCCAAACAACTCGGCCTGCCCTACGCCCGCGTGCTGGGCACCATCGAGACGCACAACGCCTTCCCCGCCGACCCGGTGCAGGAGCGCGGCGGCTGGGCGCGCGACCGCGACGACCTGTACGCCCAGGCGGGGGTCGGGCCGCAGGACATGGACTTCATGCAGGCCTACGACGATTACCCGGTCATCAACCTGATGCAGATCGAGGATCTGGGCTTCTGCGAGAAGGGCGGCGGGCCGGAGTTCGTGCGCGCCAACACGTTCGAGACCGAGGGCAGCTTCCCCTTCAACACGTCGGGCGGGCAGTTGTCCGTCGGGCAGGCGGGAGCGGCCGGCGGCTACCTGGGCATGGTGGAGGCGATCCGCCAGCTGACCGGTGCTCCGCTGGGCGCCGCGGTGCCCAAGGCGCGGCACGGGCTCGTTTCCGGTTTCGGCATGATCAACTACGACCGCGGCCTGTGCACCGGCGCCGCCGTCCTCGCCAGCGCGCATTGAAGGAGGCGACGTTGTCCGACCCCCTCCGCACTCCCCCGCTCCAACGGCCCCCGCTCCAGCGGCCGAAACGCAAGAACCCCGTCGTCGTCACCCGCCTGCCGAAGGAGCCGCCGAGCGCGCGCAGCCGCGCCGCCCTGGGCCTCACCGCGGCGGCGGCCTATGGCCGGTTCGAACTTCAGGTCTGCGCCGCCTGCGCCGCCGTGCAGTATCCCCCGCGCGAGGCCTGCCACCAGTGCCTGTCCACCGCGCTGGTCTGGCAGCCGCAGGACGGCGCCGGGACGCTGATGACGGAAACGCTGGTCCGCCACAGCCTGGAACTGTTCTTCCGGGAACGCGCGCCCTGGCGCGTCGGCATGGTGCGGCTGGCCGCCGGCCCGACGGTCGTCGCCTACCTGCACGCCGACTGCCCGCCCCCGCCCGCCGCCGTACGTGTGGAAGCGGCGCTCGACCGCGCGGGGCAGGCCGTGCTCGTGGCCTTGCCCGCCGAGTCCCGCACCCGCCTCGCCGACGATCCGAAGCTGCGCGACATGACCTGCGATCCACGTTTCCGCAAGGTTCTGGTCACCGACGCCAAGTCGCCGGTCGGCCAAGCCGTGGTGAAGGCCGTGGTGGCCGCCGGCGCCGACCTCGTCTGGGCCGGCTATGCCGAGCCCTGGAAGACGGTGCCCGGATTCGACGCGCTGGCGGAGATTCCGCAGGTCGCCCCGATCCCGCTGGACGTGACCGACAGCCACTCCGTCCGCGACACGGCGGGGGAGATCGGCTTCAAGGTGGACATCCTGATCAACACCGCCGACTACCACCGCACCTTCGGCATCTCCGGCCGCGCGGGCGTGGAGACGGCGCAGGCGGAAATGGAAGTCAACTACACCGGCCTGCTGCGTCTGGCGCAGGAGTTCGGGCCGGTGATGCGCGCGCGCGGCGCCGATGGCCAGTCCAGCGCCGTCGCCTGGGTGAACCTGCTGTCCATCTACGCCCTGTCCAACTTCCCACCGCACGGCACCTATTCGGCGTCCAAGGCGGCGGCGCTGTCGCTGTCCCAGGCCCTGCGGGCGGAAATGCGGTCGTCCGGCGTGCGGGTCGTCAACCTGTTCCCCGGCCCCATCGACCACGAATGGAACCAGATGCTGCTGCCGCCGAAGCTGTCGCCCGGCGCCGTCGCGTCGGCCATCGTCGGCGCCCTGCAAGGCTCGGTGGAGGACGTGTTCCCCGGCGACGTGGCCCAGGAATGGCTGGCCCGCTGGCGCGAGAATCCCAAGGGGCTGGAGCGCGAACTCTCCATGTAGCCCGCACCATAAAAAGTTCGCAGAGGAGGCAACACCCATCATGACCGCCGCCATGACCGCTGCCCTGCCGGCCCTGATCGGGGCACTCGCCACCGGCGAGATCCGCGTCGTCGACCTGACACAGACCCTGACGCCGGAATTCCCGGCGATCACCCTGCCGCCGGAAATGGGGCAGTGCCGCCCCTTCCGCCTGGAAACGGTCTCCGAATACGACGACCGCGGCCCGGCCTGGTACTGGAACAACTTCTCCTGCGGGGAGCACACGGGCACCCACTTCGACGCGCCGATCCACTGGATCTCCGGCCGCGACCTGCCCAACAACAGCACCGACACCTTGCCGGTGCAGCATTTCCTGGCGCCGGCCTGCGTCATCGACTGCTCCGCCGAATCCGCGGCCGACGCCGATTTCCTGCTGACCGTGGACGCCATCAAGGCGTGGGAGGACAGGCACGGCCGCATCCCCGCCGGAAGCTGGGTGCTGATGCGCACCGACTGGTCGAAGCGCACCGATCCCGTCGCCTACCAGAACATGGACGAGGAAGGCCAGCACACCCCCGGCCCGGACGCCGACGCCGTGCGCTTCCTGGTGCAGGAACGCGACGTGATCGGCTTCGGGACGGAAACCATCGGCACCGACGCCGGTCAGGCTGCCCACTTCAAGCCGCCCTACCCCTGCCACTACTACATGCACGGCGCGGGCAAATACGGGCTGCAATGCCTGGGCAACCTGGACCAGCTTCCGCCCACGGGCAGCGTGATCATCGCAGCCCCCCTGAAGATCGAACGCGGCAGCGGCAGCCCGTTGCGGGTTCTGGCGCTCGTCCCGGCTTCCTGAACAAGGAGAAATTTCAACCACAAAGACGCAAAGGACACAAAGGAAACAAAGAATACCGCAAAGATGCCTGCGCATCCGGCAGATTGCCGCGATGGTGAGCACGTCTTTGTGAAAATCTTTGTGCCTTTGTGCCTTTGTGGTGAATCCCCCGGCACCTTGGAACCTCTTCAAGCAACGACACTATTACACACGATATAGTCCACAAAAGAACTGTTGACCTTGCCAACATCTCCTGTAGCCTTCATATGCAAATGCAACTGAACTTGCATTCTTCGATCATCGAGTGGGAGGACGCGCCATGGAGATTGCGGTTCTGGGCGGTGGAAACGGCTGTTACGCCGCCGCGGCCGATCTCTCGGAACAGGGCCACACGGTGCGCTTCTGGCGCCGCGATGCGGAGGCCCTGCGCCCGGTGCTCGACCGCCGCAGCATCCGCATCAAGGACTTCAAGGGCGAACGCGACGTCGCCATCGCCCGCCCCACCGCCGACATCGGAGAGGCGGTGCGCGGGGCGGAACTGATCGTCGTGCCCACGCCCGCCTTCGCGCAGGCCGACATCGCCACGGCCATGGCCCCGCACCTGACGGACGGTCAGGTCATCTTCCTGCCGCCGGGCACCTTCGGCAGCTTCGTCATGGCCAAGGCCCTGCGCGAAGCCGATTGCACGGCCAAGGTCGCCATCGCGGAGACGGGCACGCTGCCCTGGCTGGTGCGCAAGCACGGCGACGCGACGGTCGCCATCACCACGCGCGCCACGCGCCTGCCGACCGGCGTCTTTCCGGCCAGCGCCACCGACCACGCGCTGGCGGTCATAAGCCGCGCCTTCCCCAACGCCATCGAGCGGTGCGAGGACGCGCTGTCCGGCGCGCTGATGAACGCCGGGCCGATCATCCACCCGCCGCTGATTCTGATGAACGCCGGGCCCATCGAGCATTTCGAGCGCTGGGACATCCACAACGAGGGCACGAAGCCCAGCATCCGCCGCGTCACCGACGCGCTGGACGCCGAACGCGTCGCGATCCGCGAGGCGCTGGGCTACAAGGCGCCGCACTTCCCGCTGGCCGACCATTACGACCCGAAACGGCCGGAATGGATGTACGGCAACATGGCTCACGACAGGCTGGTCGATTCCGGCGACTGGCGCGAGCGGCTGGACCTGAAGAAGCACCGCTACATGCTGGAGGACGTGGGCCACGGCCTCGCCTTCCTGGTGTCGGTCGGCGAATGGGCGGGCGTGCCCTGCCCGGTGGCCGCCGGCCTGCTCGCCCTCGGCTCCGCGGTGGCGGAACGCGACTTCCGCACCCAGGGGCGCACGCTCGGCACGCTGGGTCTCGACGGGCTCGACCGCCCCTCCATGACCGCCCTGCTGGAGCGGGGGATCTGACATGGCGGGCGCCCCGGAAACACCCCCGGTCATCGCCTGCGTGGGCGCCGGCCGCATGGGCTGCGGCATCGCCCATGTCTTCGCCTACGCCGGCCACGAGGTCCGCCTGATCGACGCCAAGGAGCGTTCGGCGGAGGACTTCGAGCGCCTGTCCCAAAGCTCCATGGCGAGCATCGAATCCGGCCTGCGGGCGCTGGCCGGATTCGGAATGCTGACGGCGGAGGACATCGCCCGCATCCTGCCGCGCATCCGCATCCTGCCGCGCGCCGAATTGGCCCAGGGGCTGACCGGCGCGCGCTTCGTCTTCGAAGGCGTGCCGGAGGTGATGGAGGCCAAGCGGGAGGCCTTCGCCCTCGTCGGCGCGCACGCCGCACCGGACGCCATCGTCGCGTCCACCACCTCCACATTCCTGTCCACCGAACTGGCGGAGATGGTGCGCGGGCCGGAGCGTTACCTGAACGCCCACTGGCTGAACCCCGCCTACCTCGTCCCGCTGGTGGAGCTGAGCCCCACGCCGCACACGGCGGAAGCAGCGATTGCGGAGTTGGAAACCCTGCTGACCGGCGTCGGCAAGGTGCCGGTCCGCTGCGCGGCCTCGCCCGGCTACATCGTGCCGCGCCTCCAGGCCCTGTGCATGAACGAGGCGGCGCGCATGGTGGAGGAAGGCGTCGCCTCGGCAGAGGACATCGACCGCGCCGTGCGCGTCGGCTTCGGCTTCCGCTTCGCCATCCTGGGC
>JAEZPL010000148.1 GCA_023413605.1 Pseudomonadota bacterium | reverse complement strand
CAGCACGTTGCGTAGCAACGTGCGAAAGGGGCATACGGCCGGCCGAACATGAAGCGTTCATGCGCCGGCCGTATGAACCGGGTGAAGAGCGGCTTCGAGAAGATCGCCGCGAAGACCGCCGACTGCCTGGAGGGCGAGATCGACCGCAAGGTCGATGAAAAGGTCGAAGAGACGGTGGAACGCGAAGTGGACGAGGAATTCGAGGAGCGCGGCCTCCGCAAGCCCGAGAGTGCGGGGCGTTAAGGCGGGTTGCAGCCCGGTCCGACGTTCTGCCGACGGCAGCGAAAGATGTCACCACAGTGGCACGGAGGGTTTATTTTCTCTTTGCCTCCGTGGTGAAAACTCAGGTGGAAACCACACCTTCCCGTTCAAGAACCGTGACGAAGGCGTCGACCACGCGCGGGTCGAAATGCTTGCCGGATTCGTTGCGGATCAGGTCCACCACGGCGGCGAGTTCCCAGGCCTCCTTGTAGGGGCGGCGGTGGAGCAGCGCGTCGTAAACGTCGGCCACGGCGACGATGCGGCCGGACAGGGGAATGGCGTCGCCGGCAAGGCCCTGGGGATAGCCGGTGCCGTCGAACTTCTCATGGTGGCTTTCGGCGATTTCGGCGCCCAGCGTCAGATAGCTGCGCCCGCCGACCGCGCCGGAGGCCTCGCGCAGGATGCGGCCGCCCATGGCGGCGTGCTCGCGCATCTGCCGCATCTCGTCGGCGTCCAGCTTGCCGGGCTTGCGCAGGATGTGGTCGGGGATGCCGACCTTGCCCACGTCGTGCAGCATGCTGGCCATGCCGATCAGTTCGCAGAACTCGTCGTCCACCCGGTCGCCGAACAGGCCGCGGGCCTGGAACTCCCGCGCGATGGCGGTGGCCCAGCGGCCGATGCGGCGGACGTGGTCGCCGGTGACCTCGTCCTTGTACTCCGCCAGCTTGCCCAGCGCGTGCACGGTGGCCGCCTGGGCGAGACGGAGCTGTTCGTACAGGAACACATTGTCGAAGCCGACGGCGACCTTGCTGCAGAAGATCTCCACCAGCTTGCGGTCGATCTCCGACAGCGCGCCGTGGCCGTCGATCCACAGCGCGCTGGCCGCGTGGTTGCGCGACCGGAAAACCACGACGCTATGCCCGTCCCGATGGATGGTCCGCCGGTCCCGCAGGGCGGCGGCGATGTCGGCGCAGGCGGCCTCGTCCACCACCGCGGCGATGGGACGGCCGGCGGCTTCCCCGAAGGTGCCGGAACCCGCCAGCACCACCGGTTCGCTCCCGTCCGGATCGCCGTCCTCGGTTCCCCGGACCGTGCAGAGGAAGGAACCGCGCGCGCCCGACAGCAGCGCACCCATCTGGTGCAGCACGCCCTCGGCGAACCGCTCCAGCGAGCGCTGCTCGAACAGGGCGGCGGCGGCGTCGACGATCTTCTCCAGCCCGACGCGGCCCTTCTCGATGGTGGAGATGTGCTGATAGGACCGCAGCGCCGCCACCGTGGTGGTGAACAGCTTCTGCGCGGTCAGCTCGCTCTTCGCCTTGTAGTCGTTGATGTCGTAGCTGACGATGACCTGCCGCTCCGGCGCCTGTCCGGGCTGGCCGGTGCGCAGGATGATGCGGACCTGACGGTTGCCCAGCTCCTCGCGGATGAAGTGGACCAGCCGCAGGCCGGCGTCGTCCGTCTCCATCACCACGTCCAGCAGGACGGCGGCGATGTCGTCATGGGCTTGCAGGATCGACCGCGCCTCCACCCCGGAATGGGCGGACAGGAAGCGCAGGGGCCGGTCGTCGAAGACGACGTCGCCCAGCACCACGCGGGTGATCGCGTGCACCTCCGTGTCGTCGTCGACGATCAGGATTTTCCAGGGTTCGGCCGCGGAAAGGCCGGGCGGGGAGCCCGCCGGGTCCTCGTCGGCAAACAGCAGGTCGTCGCCATCGTCCTGGATGTCCGCCATCGGTACCGCTCCCGCCAACTGTGCCAAGAATGCACAAATCGAGTCAAAGGCCAGTTTTCCGCTTGCCGGGCGGTCCTTGTCAACCGTGCCGGGGTGCGACATGTGGGAAAGACAGCCATCGGGCGAAACCGAGCCGCCGCCACCGACTTTCGAGTTACCGCCAAAGCCCGTCGTCCGGCGCGGGTGGGGGGATTGCGGCCCCCGGCCGATAACGGATCAATCATGGGCGTGTCCGACCCGGGGACAGCCTCGCCTCAACAGCCCGACCACCCCGCACACGAACCGGGTGCCCAACCACGACGATCCGCGCGGGAACGCACGGCACGGCCGGCAAACAATGGCGGCCAGCAAGCCATGGCTGACACAGGGACCAGCGAAAGGGGGATGCCATGATACCGGATGCCTGGGACATCGAATTGCGCGAAGGCGCCTTAACCGTCGCCCGTCACCTGATCGAGACCGGCTGCGTCCGGTACGATCGCGACCATCTCTGCCGCCATGGCTCCGGGCTGGTCAGCCCGGTCCATATGGAGGGGCGCCGCCTGCTCTCCTACCCCACGGCGCGGAACGAGATCCTGGACTTCGCCGTGCGCATGATCGAGCAGGAGATCGGCGCCCGCGAACTGGACGCCATCGCGGCGGGGGAGGGGGCCGGCGTGCCCTGGGCGACCCTGATCGCCGACCGGCTGGACCTGCCCTTCGTCTTCGTCCGCAAGGACATGCCGGAAGGGCAGGAATACAAGCATCGCATCGAAGGCCGGGTGGAGCCGGGCTGGCGCGTGCTGCTGGTGGAGCAGATCGCCGCGGACGGCCACCGCAAGGCCCGCTTCGCCCAGCCCCTGAAGGAGGCGGGCTGCGACGTGCGCGACGTGTTCGTGCTGTTCCAGTACGGGATCTTCGACGAGATTCACGAGCATCTCGCCCCGCTGGGCATCACCATGCACGCGCTGGCGACGTGGTGGGACGTGCTGGAGGTCGCCAACCGAGGCCATTACCTGGACGGCGAGGCCCAGGGCGAGATCCACGCCTTCCTCCACGATCCCAAGCGCTGGACCGCGGAGCATCACGAGAAGAAGGGCAAAACCAAGGTGGCGTGACCCTGAGAATCCCTCTCCCGCTTCCGTACGCGGAGCCGGGAGAGGGCAGGGCCATCACTCCCCGGCGACCCGCACCCATTGCCCGGCGCGGGCGGGTTCGCGGACGCGGGCGGCCAGGACGGCGGAGGCGTAGGGGATGGCCAGCAGCGCCTGCAGGCCGGCCCAGGCCAGCGCCTCCAGGTTCGGCTTGGTCCAGTCCACCTCGTGCAGCGCCTCCAGGAAGGGCAGCTGTCCGTAGATCAGCGACTCCAGCGGCACGAAGCCCTCGGCCACCATGGTCAGCGCGGCGCCGAGAAGCAGCAGGCCGGCCAGCGTGGCTTCCAGCGGCAGGCGGCGGACGGCGCCGCACAGCGACCGGGCCGGGAT
>JAEZPL010000110.1 GCA_023413605.1 Pseudomonadota bacterium | reverse complement strand
ACCAGTTCCTGCCCGTGCCGCCGCCGGACCGCGTGTTCATCGGCGACGGCGATTTCCGCGCGATCGGGGCCGAGTTCCTGCGCCACTTCGTCCGCTACGGCGGGCTGAAGCCGACCGACCGCGTGCTGGAGATCGGCTGCGGCATCGGCCGCATGGCGGTGCCGCTGACCCAGTATCTGGAATCCTCCTACGACGGCGTGGACATCGTCGACGACGGCATCCGCTGGTGCACGGAGACGATCACCCCGGCCTACCCGTTGTTCCGCTTCCAGTGCCTGGACGTCGCGAACGCCCTTTACAACCCGAACGGCCGGTTCGACGCGTCGAAGTCCACCCTGCCCTTCCCCGACCACGGGCACGACTTCATCATCCTGACTTCGGTCGTCACCCACCTGCGCACGGCCGAGACGGTGCGCTACGCCGCCGAGATCGCCCGCGTGCTGAAGCCCGGCGGGCGCGTCTTCCTCAGCCTGTTCCTGGTGGACGGCAAGGCGCGCGAGGGAATCGCGAAGAAGACCGCCCGCCCCGCCTTCATCGACGCGCCGGGACCGGAATACATCGCCGACGAGAACGCGCCCAACGCCGCCGTCGCCTATTCCGAATCCTTCCTGCTGAGCGTCTTCGCGGCGCAGGGCCTGACCCCGGCGCGCACCATCATGCGCGGCCACTGGAGCGGGCAGCGCGAGGCCGAGAACTTCCAGGATTTGCTGGTTCTGGAAAAGGAAGGCGCGCGATGAGCGGCCATCCCCGCGTTCTCGTCATCGCGCACAACCACCCGAGCCTGCATCCCGGCGGCACGGAGATCTTCGCGCACGAGCTGTTCCACGGCCTGAAGGCCCGCGGGGCGGAGGCACTGTTCCTCGCCTGCACGAACGGCGTCCACCGCGACCGCAAGCCGGGAACGAATCTCCAGACGCTCGGCCGCAGCGCGGACGAGGTGGTGCTGTGGGCCGGCCACTTCGACCATTTCTTCCAGAGCCAGATCGACCTGCACGGCATCGTGCCGGACCTGTCGAACCTGCTGCGCGCCTTCAAGCCGGACATCGTGCACATCCACCACACCCTGCTGCTGGGCGTGGAGATGCTGTTCCTGATCCGCCGCGTCTGCCCGTCGGCGGCGATCGTCTACACCCTGCACGACTATTACCCGATCTGCGCCAACGACGGGCAGATGGTCACGACAAAGGACAACGCGCTGTGCCGCGCCGCTTCGCCGGACGCGTGCCACCGCTGCTTCCCCGACCGTGCGGCCGACCAGTTCGTGCTGCGCGAGAAGCACATCAAGGCGATGTTCGGCCTCGTCGACCTGTTCCTGTCGCCCAGCGCGTTCCTGCGCGACCGCTACGTCGCCTGGGGCATTCCGTCCGACCAGATCCTGGTGATGCAGAACGGCCGCCCGGCCGTGCCGGCAATGCCGCACCGCGCCCTGCCGGAGGGCGGACGGCGCAACGCCTTCGCCTATTTCGGCAACCTGAACCCCTTCAAGGGCGCCACCGTCGCGCTGGACGCCGCGGCACGGCTGGCCCGCCAGGGGCAGGACTTCACGCTGGCCGTCCATGGCGGCGCGCCATTCCAGACCGATGCCTTCAAGGCGAAGGTCGACGAGGGATTCAAGGCGGCCAAGGGCCTTGCCGTGCAGCACGGCCCCTACCGCCGCGAGGAGATGCCGGACCTGATGGCCGCTGCCGACTGGGTGGTGATGCCGTCGATCTGGTGGGAAAACGCGCCGCTGGTCATCCAGGAAGCCTTCCAGCACCGCCGCCCGGTCATTTGCAGCGGCATCGGCGGCATGGCGGAGGCGGTGCGCGACGGGATCGACGGGCTGCATTTCCGGGCTGGGGACTCCGCGGATCTGGCCCGCGTGATGACCCGCGCAATGACCGAGCCCGGACTTTGGGACAGGCTCGTGTCCAACATTCCGGCCGTTCGCACGACCGAACAGGCCGCTGAAGAACACGTCATGCTCTATGACGCAATAATGTCAGGTGATGGGGGGACGCATGGGCAGGGCTCGATTGCGGGGAGCATCGCAGGATGAAGGAACCGATCACCAAGGCCGACATCACCGCGGCCATATTGCTTGACGACGACACGCTGGTGCTGTTCGGCGCCATCGACCGGGTCTTGCCGGCTGCGGGGGCCGTGCATCTCGACGGCTCGGTCGAAGGACGCTACGGCGGCCGGTCGTGGACGGACGCGGAGGGCGAGCGCTGGTTCCTGGGAGGGATCCGGGTTGCCGGACTTGCCCAGATGCGCCCGTCGCGCGTGGAACTTGCCGACGAGAACGGCGAGCGGCTGGTCCTGCCGCGCCTGTCCAACGTCCGCACCAACCCGTCGCACCTCGTGTCCGCGCTGAAGGGCTTCCAGCCCGGCGCGATGAATCTCGCTTTGGACTTCGCCGTCGCGCTGGCCAGTTCGACCGAGGAACCGACGTCGGACCGCATCGGCCGCATGCTGGCCGGCCTTGCGCAGGAAACCTCGCAGCCCGACGGCTTCACCGAGGTGTTTGGCCGCTTCCGCGACGGCAGCCTGATGCTCCAGGGCTGGGCGCGAAGCTTCAGGACCGGTGCCCAGAAGATCCTGATCGAGGCGGAGGAAACGGCCGCCTACCGCGCGACCGCCGGTTCCTTCGCGCGGCCCGACCTGCCGTCCGACGCCTCCGGCGTGCTGGCCGTGCTGACCGACACGACGCCGCTTCCCTCCTCCATCCGCCGCATCCATTACCGCGCCGCCGACGGCTGGCGGCATATGGAGATTTTCGAGCACCGCACCATCCTGCCGGAGGGCGTCGCCGCCGCCCATGTCCGCGACATGCTGGGCAACCTTCAGGACGGCGAGGCCCGGCAGGCGGTCGCCCGCATCGCCGCGTCGCGTTACGACGGCGCGGAGACGGTGTCGCAGCTCGACGTGCCCGTCCGCACCGGGCTGGACATGGCGCTGCGCGTGCCGGGCGCCGGCCTGTTCGTCGCCGGCTGGCTTCTGGACCCCACGCATCAGGTGCGCGCGGTCACGCTGAAGGGACCGGGCGTGTCCGCCCGCATCGACACCGAATGGTCGCGGCTGACCCGCCGCGACGTGACGGAAGCCTTCCAGCACGACGGCCTGTTCGCCGGCCGCATCGTCCCAGGCCAGGACCAGCACGGCTTCACCGCCTTCGCCGCGGAACCGCCCGGCACGCCGGTGTCCGGCGAGTTCCATCTGGAGCTTGAGTTGGCGAACGACCGCTTCGCCTTCATGCCGTTGACCTGCCTGCCCCCGGCGCCCGAGGCGCTGAAGCGCATGCTGGCGCTGGTGAACCTGGACAGCCCGAGCATCGACTCTCTGATCGCGCGCCACATCGGCCCGATGCTGCGCACCGCGCGGGGCCGCTCGACGGAGCCGCGCGCGGCCGGCATCCACCCGATGGGCCGCCCGGTGAAATCGCCGCGCGTGTCCGTCATCCTGCCCGTGACGGACGGTCGGGAGGATGTGGACCTGAACATCGCCCGCCTGTCCATTGACCCGGACTTCGCGGAAACCGAAATCCTGGTCGTCGCGGCTGCCGGCACGCACGAGCGGCTGGGCGGTGCCGTGCGGCAGGCCGCCGCCTTCTACCGCATGTCCGTCAGCTTCGTCGCGGCCCCCGACGCGACCGACGCCTTCGAGGCCGTGGCCGCCGCCCTGCCACACGCCCGTGCGGACCGGGTGCTGATGCTGTCCCCCTCCGTCCTGCCGACGGAAAAGGGCTGGCTGTCGGCGCTGGAGCGCGTGTCCCGCAAGTCCGGCGGGCCGGTGATGGTCAGCCCGACGCTGCTGTACGAGGATCACTCGATCCGCTTCGCCGGCATCATGGCGGTCGAGGAGCCGGATGGCGTCAAGGCCTATGAGCGCCGTTTCGCCGGCTATCCGCGGGACTGGCTGAAGGAGCACGAGGCCGCGACGGTGGACGCCGCCGCCCCCGAATGCGCCCTGCTGCCGAAGGAGGCGCTGGCCCGCGCGCTTCGCGGCATGGGGTCCTACATGGGTTCCGATCACAAGGGGCTGGACCTCTGCCTGCGCCTGCGCGCGCTGGGCGGGGCCTGCGTCTGGCTGCCCCGCGTCACCTTGGTGGCGCTGGACGAGCATCCGCGCGATGCACACGCCGACCGTTGGCGCCGGGCGGGCGCCATGGTGGACCGGTGGAGCTTTGAAGACACCTGGTCCGCCCGCGTCGCCGCCTGACCCCGCAGCCCTGTGAAAACGGTCGAACCATGAGCAACAAGCGCGTTCTGATCATCAGCCACGGCCACCCCGCCTTCTCGCTGGGCGGCGCGGAGGTCGCGTCTTACAACCTGCACCAGGGCCTGCACGACCTGCCGGGGTGGGAGAGCCATTATCTGGCCCGCACCTCCCCGCCGGTGACGCCGCACGGCAGCTCCGCCCTGATGGCCCTGCGCCAGAAGGAGCGGGAGGTCCTCTACTACGCCAACGACTACGACCACTTCCGTCTGTCGAACCGGCACCTGCCGGGGCTGGAAAAGGATTTCGTCCGCTATGTCCGCGACCTGCAGCCGGACGTGGTGAACTTCCACCATTTTCTGGGGCTGGGAATCGAGACGATCCAGGCGATCCGGCAGGCGCTGCCGCGCGTGCCGATCGTGGTGACCTTCCACGAGT
>JAEZPL010000044.1 GCA_023413605.1 Pseudomonadota bacterium | reverse complement strand
AGGCCAAGACGGCGGACATCAAGGGCACCGGCGCCGACACGCTGCTGGCCGGTGACATGGGTTGCCTGCTGAACATGGCCGGCAAGCTGAAGCGCGAAGGCTCCGCCATCCGCGTGCGCCATGTGGCGGAGGTTCTGGCCGGCATCACCGACACCCCTCCCATCGGCGAGAAGGCGTGAGACGATGCAGCCCACCACCCACGCCTTTCCCGAGAACGCCCGCAAGGCGCTGAACGACGAGCGCCTGCAAAAGGTGCTGGCCATCGCCCCCGCCGGTTTCGTCAACCGCCGCAAACAGGCCGCCGACCGCCTGCCGGAGTTCGAGGCCCTGCGCGACCAGGGCCGCGACCTGAAGAACCACGTGCTGGCCAACCTGGACACCTACCTGGAGGCCTTCGAGGCCAAGGTGACCGGGCAGGGCGGCCACGTGCACTGGTGCCGCACGGATCAGGAGGCGCGCGACGCCATCCTGGGCATCTGCCGCAGGGTGGGCGCCAAGACCGTCACCAAGGGCAAGTCGATGATTTCCGAGGAGATCGGAATCAACGACTATCTGGAGGCCAACGGCCTGACGCCGATCGAAACGGATCTTGGCGAATACATCATCCAGCTTCGCCACGAGCCGCCCAGCCACATCATCGCCCCGGCCTTCCACCTGTCGAAGAAGGACGTGGAGGGCACCTTCCGGCAGGCGCACACCGACCTGCCCCCGGACCGCGTGCTGGACGACCCCAAGGTGCTGATCGCCGAGGCGCGGCAGGTGCTGCGCCGCAAGTTCCAGCAGGCGGACGTCGGCATCACCGGCGCCAACCTGATGGTGGCGGAGACGGGATCGACCGTCATCGTCACCAACGAGGGCAACGGCGACTTGACGCAAATCCTGCCGCGCGTCCACGTCGTGATCGCCAGCATCGAGAAGATCGTTCCGACGCTGGAGGACGCCGCCCTGGTGCTGCGCCTTCTGGCGCGCTCCGCCACGGGGCAGGAGGCGTCGGCCTACACCACCTTCTCCACCGGACCCCGCCGCCCCGGCGACCTGGACGGGCCGGAGGAGTTTCACGTCGTTCTGCTCGACAACGGGCGGTCGGCGCTGCTGGGAACGGAGTTTCAGGAGGTGCTGCGCTGCATCCGCTGCGGCGCCTGCATGAACCACTGCCCGGTCTACGGCTCCGTCGGCGGGCACGCCTACGGCTGGGTCTATCCGGGACCGATCGGGTCGGTGGTGCAGCCGGCCCTGCTGGGCGTCGAGAAGGCCGGGCACCTGCCCAACGCCTCCACCTTCTGCGGGCGATGCGAAGCGGTCTGCCCGATGCGCATCCCCCTGCCCAAGATGATGCGCCACTGGCGGGAGAAGGAGTTCGAACAGGGCCTCCAACCCGCCAACACGCGCAGGGGGCTGGCCCTCTGGGGCTGGTTCGCCCGACGCCCGGCGCTGTACCACGCGGCCACGCGCATGGCGATCCGGGCGCTGGGCGCGCTCGGCCGCGGCAAGGGGCGCTTCGCCAAGCTGCCGCTGGCGCAGGGCTGGACCCAATACCGCGACATGCCGGCGCCAGAGGGCAAGACCTTCCAGCAGATGTGGGCCGAGAAGAAGGGAAAACGCTGACCATGGCCGACACTTCATCCGCCCGCGCCCAGATCCTGGGCGGCATCCGCAAGGCGCTGGGTTCGGCCGAAGGGGCGGACGAGGCTCGTCGGCGCCTCGCCGTCCACCCGCGCAACCTCGTTCCCGCCCGCGCCCAGCTGCCGCACGGCGAGCAGGTGGAGCTGTTCGCCACCATGGCGACGGAGGTCGCGGCGACGGTGGAGCGGCTGTCCGGCCTGGACGACGTGCCGCGCGCCGTGGCCGAGTATCTGGCCGGGCTGAACCTGCCCGCCGAGATCCGCGTCGCCCCCGACGCGACGCTGGACGCCGTTCCCTGGGACCAGCGCCCGACCCTGGCCGTCACCAAGGGCCGCGCCCGCGACACCGACGGCGTGTCGGTCACCGGAGCCTTTGCCGGCGTGGCCGAGACCGGCTCCCTCATGCTCCTTTCGGGGACGGAACGACCGACCACGCTGAACTTCCTGCCCGACACCCACATCGTCGTGCTGCGGCGCGGCCAAGTGGTCGGCACGATGGAGGACGCCTGGGACCGGCTGCGGGTTCAGGGAATCGCCGGCACCATGCCCCGCACGGTAAACTTCATTACGGGTCCGTCACGAACCGGCGACATCGAAATGCGCATCGAACTGGGCGCGCACGGGCCGCGCCGGCTGCACATTCTGCTGGTGGAGGATTGACACGGCTGAATGTTCAAGGGTTTATCCCTGTTCACCCGTGCCGGAACCCGTGTTCAACCGTGTTCGATCCGCCAAACTCTACAATCCGGGGCCCTTCAATCCACGCCCTGTTGGAGCCCGTCAGGAGCGCGTCATGAGCCGCCGCCGCTCGGTCACCACCGAGGAGCGGCGCCTGTGGCGGATCGCCATGCGCGACGCCGAGCCGATGCCCGGCCGCCGCATCGAGGATCCGGAGGATTCCCCCACCCCGCCCGCCGGGCCGGAACCGGTCGCCACCACGGCCGCCCCGCCGCCGGTGGCCCCGCCGAAGGGTGGAGCGCCGAAGGGCGGGCGCCCGTCCCAGCCGCCGCTGACCGTAGGCAACGTCGACAACATCGACCGGCGCACCGCCGACCGCTTCAAGCGCGGCGAGATGGAGATCGATGGCCGCATCGACCTGCACGGCATGAGCCAGTCACAGGCGCACGGCGCGCTCTCGGGCTTCGTCCACCGGTCCTGGCACGAGGGGCGGCGCTGCGTGCTGGTCATCACCGGCAAGGGCACCTACAGCGGCGGGGCCGGCGTGTTGCGTCAAACGGTGCCGCGCTGGCTGGCGGATTCCCCTCTGCGGCCCATGGTGCTGGCTGTGCGGCCGGCGCAGCCCCGGCACGGCGGCGAGGGCGCTTTGTATGTCTTGATCAAGCGGCGCCGAGACCGTAAGGACTAAGCCCGCAATGACCCCATTCGGCGAACGGGTTCGCGCGCTGCGCGAGGGGAAGGCTGTGACCCTCAAGCAGATGGCGGCGGACCTCCACATCTCCTCGGCCTATCTGTCGGCGCTGGAACACGGCAAGCGTGGCCAGCCCTCCCCCCAGCTCGTCCGCCAGATCTGCGCTTATTTCGGCATCATCTGGGACGAGGCGGAGGAGCTGGAGCGGCTGGCCGACCTGTCCCACCCGCGCGTGACCGTGGACACGGCCGGCCTCAGCCCCAAGGCGACGGAGCTGGCAAACCGGCTGGCCGAACGCATCCACGACCTGGACGACGGCACGCTCGACCGCCTGCTCGGCATCCTGGACGAAGCCTCGGCGCGCTGCGGACCGGCCGCCCGGCGGCGCGGGAGCGGGCGGCGCCGGTAGGGGTCGTTTTCGCCTTCATTGCCGTCTGGGATAATCCGTCGCACCCCGGCGTGCCGTCTCCGGCCGTTTCGGGTCGCTTTCAGTGGCGTGAACGCCTATGAATTTGGGCCGTGATGCACCGCTTCCGTGCGTGACCAGACAGGACCCTTCCATGACCGCCGAGGTCGGAACGACGGCGCCGCAGGATGGCGGCCCGAATGCCCTGTACGACCGGATTTACCACCGGATTTTCGAAAATGCGTCCGTCGGCATCGTCGTCGCCAGCCTGGACGCCGTCATCCTGGACGCCAACGCCGCCTTTGCCGCCAGCCTGGGCTACCGGCCGGAGGAACTCGCCGGCCGGCCGCTGGCCGCCATCACCCACCCTGAGGACTGGGAGTGGGAAGGCCCGCGCTTCGCCCGCGTCGTCCGCGGCGAGGCCGCGCCCGCCCCGTTCGAAAAGCGGTTCCTGCGCGCCGACGGCGGCGTTATGCGGGCCGCCATGCGCCCGTCGGCCCTGCGCGACGCGGACGGGCGGCTCCAGGCGCTGGCCGCGGTCATCGAGGACGTCACCTCCGCCCGCGCCGCGGAGGAGGCGCTTCAGCGCAGCGAGGCGCGCAACCGCGCCATCGTCGAGCAGGCGGTGGAAGCCATCCTGACCGTGAACGCGCGCGGCGTCATCTCCACCGCCAACCAGGCGGCCGAGCGGCTTCTCGGCTACCGCCCCGACGAGTTGGTCGGGCAGAGCATCGAGGTGCTGATGCCGCCGCGGGAGGCGACGCGCCACGACGGCTACATGCGCCGCTACCTGACGACCGGCGAGAAGCACGTCATCGGCATCGGGCGTGAGGTGATCGCGCGGCGCCGGGACGGCACCGACTTGACTGTCTGGCTGTCGCTGTCGGAGATCGACCTCCCGGGCTTCCACGTCTTCGTCGCCATGCTCCGCGACATGAGCGAGACCAAGGCGGCCGAACGGGCGCTGATCGAGGCGAAAGAGGCCGCGGAACTGGCCAACCGCGCCAAGACCGCCTTCCTGGCCAACATGAGCCATGAGTTGCGCACGCCGCTGAACGGCATCCTGGGCTTCGCCGACGTCATCCAGCAGCAGATGCTGGGTGCGCTGGAAAACCCGATGTACGTCAACTTCGCGGCGGAGATCAAACGGTCGGGCGAACTGCTGCTCGCCAACATCAACGACCTGCTGGAGATGGCCACCATCGAGGCCGGAAAGGCCGACCTTGAGGAATCGCTCTGCGACTTCCGGGACATCGTTCTGTCCTGCCTGCGCCTTGTCGCCAAGCGGGCGGAGCGCGGCAAGCTGGACGTGGAATCCGACATCGCGGCGGACCTGCCGCCTCTTCAGGCCGACCCCCGTGCGTTGAAGCAGGCGCTGCTGCACCTGCTGTCCAACGCCATCAAGTTCACCCCCGAAGGCGGTCGCGTCGGGGTGAGGGCCAGCATCGACGACACCGGCGCGCTGGTGGCGGAGGTGTTCGACAACGGCGTCGGCATCTCGGGCGACCTGCTGGAAACCGTCTTCCAGCCTTTCGTCCAGGGCGACAGCTCGCTGGCCCGCCGTTACGAGGGCATCGGGCTCGGCCTGCCCATCGCCAAGTCCCTGGTCGAACAGCACGACGGCCGGCTGGAGATCAACTCCCGCGAGGGTGCCGGCACGTCGGTGATCATCCGCCTGCCCAAGGAACGGTTCGTGACGGACTGGTGATGTGATGGCCCTCTCCCGTTACGGGAGAGGGAACAATAACGGTAATCGTTACAGGATGAACTTCGACAGGTCGGCGTTCTTGGCCAGCCCGCCGACCTTGTCGCGGACGTAGGTTGCGTCAATCGTCACGGTCTGCCCGGCCTTGTCGCTGGCGGCGAAGCTGATGTCCTCCAGCAGGCGTTCCAGAACGGTGTGCAGGCGGCGCGCGCCGATGTTCTCGACCGTGGCGTTGATGTCCGCGGCCAGACGGGCCAGCTCGTCAATGGCGTCGTCGGTGAAGACCAGTTCCACGTCTTCGGTCTTCAGCAGGGCCCGGTACTGCTTGATCAGGCTCGCTTCCGGCTCGGTCAGGATGCGCTTGAAGTCATCCTGGGTCAGAGCCTTCAGTTCCACCCGGATCGGCAGGCGGCCCTGGAGTTCCGGCAGCAGGTCCGACGGTTTGGCGAGGTGGAAGGCGCCGGACGCGATGAACAGGATGTGGTCGGTCTTCACCGCCCCGTGCTTGGTGCTGACGGTCGTGCCCTCGATCAGCGGCAACAGCTCGCGCTGCACGCCCTCGCGGCTGACGTCGGCGCCGCCCTTGTAGTCGGAGCGGGCGGAGATCTTGTCGATCTCGTCCAGGAAGACGATGCCGTTCTGCTCCACGGATTGGATCGCTTCCGAAACGACCTTTTCCTGGTCAAGGAGCTTATCCGACTCCTCGGCCATCAGCACGTCGTAGCTTTCCGACACACTCATGCGGCGGGCCTTGGTGCGGTTGCCGAAGGCCTTGCCGAAGATGTCGTTCAGGTTGAGCATGCCCATCTGGGCGCCCGGCATGCCGGGGATGTCGAAGGTCGGCAGGTTGCCGGCGCCCGTATCGGCCACCTGCACCTCGATCTCCTTGTCGTTCAGCGAGCCCTCGCGCAGCATCTTGCGGAACTTCTGGCGCGTTTCCGGACTGGCGTTTTCGCCGCACAGGGCGTCGATCACGCGTTCCTCGGCGCGCAGTTCGGCCTTGGCGGCGACCTCCTTGCGCAGGCGTTCGCGGGTCATGCCGATGGCCGCCTCGACGAGGTCGCGGACGATCTGCTCCACATCGCGGCCGACATAGCCGACCTCGGTGAACTTGGTCGCCTCCACCTTCAGGAAAGGCGCCTGGGCCAGCTTCGCCAGACGGCGGGCGATTTCGGTCTTGCCGACGCCGGTCGGGCCGATCATCAGGATGTTCTTCGGCAGCACCTCTTCCCGCAAAGCTTCGGGAAGCTGCTGGCGGCGCCAGCGGTTGCGCAGCGCGATGGCGACCGCGCGCTTCGCATCGTGCTGGCCGACGATGTAGCGGTCGAGTTCGGAGACGATCTCACGCGGGCTGAAGGCGGCGGTGGCGGCGGCGATGCTGGGGGCGGTCATGGCAGGGGACCCGGTATGAGGGTTAGAGC
>JAEZPL010000034.1 GCA_023413605.1 Pseudomonadota bacterium | reverse complement strand
TTGCCGCCGCCGAGTCGCTGCTGAAGCCCGGCGGGCGCCTCGCCGTCGTCTCCTTCCATTCGCTGGAGGACCGGGAAGTGAAGACGTTCCTGAAGGAACGCTCCTCGCCCCCGCCCTCCCCGTCCCGGCACGCGCCGGCCCTGGCGGCCGACGTCCGGTCCCCATCCTTCCGCCTGTTGTCGCGCAAGCCGATCGTGCCGACCGAGGCGGAGTCCCACAACAACCCCCGCGCGCGCTCCGCCCGGCTGCGCGCGGCAGAACGCACGATGGCGCCGACCTTTCCGGCGTCCGGCAAGGAGGCGGCATGAAGGGTAAATCCGCGCTGTTCTGGCTCGGCCTGGCCGCCGCCGCCGGCGGCGTGCTGTTCCAGACCAGCTATGAGGTTCAGGAGCTTGAGGACAAGCTCGGCTCCCTGAACCGTCAGATCATGGACGAGCAGGAAGCGATCCAGATCCTGAAGGCGGAATGGAGCTACCTGAACGACCCGACACGCCTGGAAAACCTGGCGTCCCAGCACCTGCAGCTGCAGCCGACCGAGGCGCGGCAGTTCGTGGCGCTGGACGTCGTGCCGATGCGCCCGGCCAACACCCCGCCGGCCAACACCCCGAACGAGGGCGTGGCCCCGCTGCCGCCCATGGTCCGCCTGACGCCGGGCACCCCGGCGCCGACCACCACCGCCTCGACGTCCGGTGGCGCGGGCGCCGGTGGCGCCAAGGTCATTCCGGTCTCGCTGCCGGCCGGCATGCCGACGCCGTCCAAGCCCGCGCCGATCAAGCCGGCCGACATCGTTCCGGGCGCCGGCAAGGCCCCTGCCCTGCCCGCGGCCAAGTCCGCGCCCGCCCCGGTGGTGACCGGCAAGCCGGTCGACGTCGCCGCGCGCCCGGTGGCAGCGCCCTCGACGCCGTCCTCGTCCGTCCGTCCGCTGGCGCTGCCGGCCAACCGGCAGCCGCAGGCCGCCGCACCCAACCCCGCCCCGGCCGTCGCGCCGAAGCCCACCGACAGCATCGGCGTCCTGGTCGCCCGCCTGGGAGCCAACCGATGAACATGCCGCCGCCCGGCTTCGACCCCGCGCACCCGGCCTACGACGTTCCGCCCCCGGCTTCAACGCCGCGGACGTCGCTGTCCGTCGCGCTCGAACGGAGCCGGAACCGGTTGATGGTCACCGCGGCCATGGTGACGCTGGTCTTCACGGCCATCGGCATCAAGCTGGTGGACGCCACGCTGCTGCGCCACGCGTCCGAACCGCGCCAGCGCATGGCGGCGGAGATCGACGCCCCGCCGGTCAACCGCGCCGACATCGTGGACCGCAACGGCAACCTGCTGGCGACCTCGCTCAACACGCAGTCGCTGTACGCCGACCCGAAGCTGATCAGCCGGCCGGACGAGGTGGCGCACAAGCTGACCACCGTCCTGCCCGAGCTGGACTACAAGGATCTCCTCACCAAGCTGAGCGGCGAGAAGCGGTTCGTCTGGATCAAGCGCAACCTGACCCCGAAGCAGCAGGCGCAGGTGTTCCGCCTCGGCCTGCCCGGCGTGTATTTCGAGCGTGAGGAGCGCCGGTTCTACCCGGCCTCCAACCTGACCGCGCACATCGTCGGCTTCACCGGCGTGGACAACAACGGCCTTGCCGGGCTGGAGCAGTCGCAGAACAAGCGCCTGACCAGCGAGCCGACAAAGCCGCTGCAACTGTCGATCGACCTGCGTCTTCAGCACATCCTGAAGAAGGAACTGACGACCACCATCCAGGAATTCAACGCCATCGGCGCCACGGGCATCATCTATGACGTGCGCAACGGCGAAGTGCTGTCGATGGTCTCGCTGCCCGATTTCGACCCGCACGAGCCGCCGCCGCTGAACGACGCGGCGGGCCAGGACGCGCTGTTCAACCGCGCCACGCTCGGCGTGTACGAGATGGGCTCGACCTTCAAGATCTTCAACACGGCGATGTCGCTGGATTCGGGCAAGATCCGGGTGACCGACACCTTCGACACGATCAACAACATCCAGGTCGGCCGCTTCACGATCCGTGAATACCATCCCTTTCGCCACAACCTGACGGTGGCGGAAATCTTCCAGGAATCGTCCAACCTCGGCTCGGTGCGCATGGCCCTGTCGCTGGGCGTGCAGCACCAGAAGTCGTTCCTGACCAAGCTGGGCTTCACCCGGCCGACCTCGCTGGAGTTGCCGGAGAACGGCTGGCCGCTGGTGCCCAACCCGTGGCGCGAGGTCAACACCATGACCATCTCGTTCGGCCACGGCATGTCGGTCAGCCCGATGCACACGGTCGCGGCGGCGGCCTCGACGATCAACGGCGGCATCCTGCGCCAGCCGACCATCCTGAAGCGCGACCCCGCCGTCCCGGTGGCGGGCGAACAGGTCATCTCGCCGCAGACCTCCGCCCTGATGCGCCGACTGTTCCGCTTCGTGGTCACCGACGGCACCGCCAAGTCGGCCAACATCAAGGGCTACGTCGTCGGCGGCAAGACCGGCACGGCGGAAAAGCAGAAGGGCCGGCATTACCAGCGCAACTCGCGCATGTCGTCCTTCCTCGGCGCCTTCCCGATGCACGACCCGCGCTACATCGTCTACGTGATGGTCGACGAGCCGAAGGGCACCAAGAAGACCTACGGCTTCGCCACCGGCGGCTGGGTCGCCGCCCCGGCGGTCGGCCGGATCGTGAAGCAGATCGGCCCGCTGCTCGGCGTCCAGCCGGTGGACGAGGCGTCGCCCGAGATCATCAACGCCACCTACATCAACGCCGCGGGCCAGACCCACCCCAACCCCCCGCCGCCGCCCGCGCAACCGAAAGGCAGCACCGTTGCTTCTGTCCCACCTCCTTCCGGAAAGCAGCGCTGACGCGCTTGCCGGCCGCGCCGTCGAGGTGACCGGGCTGACCGCGGACAGTCGCGCGGTCAGGCCCGGTTTCGTCTTTGCGGCCCTGCCCGGCGTCAAGACGGACGGCCGCGCCTTCGTCGCAGACGCGCTCGCCAAGGGCGCCGTCGCCGTGGTTGCGCAGCCGGGGACGGCCCTTCCCGCCGGCAGCACCGCCGTGCTGGTGGAGGACGAGCAGCCGCGCCTGCGGTTCGCGCGGATGGCCGCCGCCTTCCATGGCCGCCAGCCGGACACGGTGGTGGCCGTGACGGGCACCAACGGCAAGACCTCCACCGTGCAGTTCGCCCGCCAGATGTGGGACCTGCTGGGCCGCAAGGCCGCCAGCCTCGGCACGCTGGGGCTGATCGGGCCGGGGCTGGACGAGTATGGCGGGATGACGACGCCGGACCCGGTGTCGCTGCACCGCGACCTCGCCGCCGTCAAGGACAAGGGCATCGACCATCTGGCGATGGAGGCGTCCAGCCACGGGCTGGAGCAGTTCCGCCTGGACGGCGTGGCGCTGAAGGCCGCCGGCTTCACCAACCTGACCCGCGATCACCTGGACTACCACGGCACCATGGAGGCGTATTTTGCCGCCAAGGCCATGCTGTTCGACCGGGTGTTGCCGCCGGGCAGCACCGCCGTGCTGAACGCCGACAGCGACACCTTCCAACCGCTTTCCGAGATTTGTTCACAGCGCGGTCACCGCGTGTTCGGGTACGGTCTGGCCGGTCGCGAGATCAAGGTGAACGGGGTCGAACCGCTGGCGCACGGCCAGCGCCTCGACCTGTCGGTTCTGGGCCGCGACATCACCATCGACCTGCCGCTGGCCGGCCGGTTCCAGGCGTGGAACGTGCTGTGCGCGCTCGGCCTGGTGATCGGTTCCGGAAACGGCCCCCTGGAACAGGACCGTGACGAAGCCTTGGACACTCTGACCCGCCTGGAAGGAGTGCCGGGGCGCCTGCAGCACGTCGCCACGCATCCCAGCGGGGCGACGGTCTACGTCGATTTCGCCCACACGCCCGACGCGTTGGAAACGGTGCTGACGGCGCTGAAACAGCACGCGCAGCGGCGTCTGGTCGCGGTGTTCGGCTGCGGCGGAGACCGCGACCGCGGCAAGCGCCCGGTGATGGGGGAACTGGCCGGCCGTCTGGCCGACCGCGCCATCGTCACCGACGACAATCCGCGCACCGAGGTGCCGGCGGCCATCCGCAAGGAGGTGCTGGCCGGCCACCCGGACCTGGAGGAGATCGGCGACCGGCGCGAAGCCATCCGCACCGCCGTCCGGGACCTGCAAGCGGGTGACGTCCTGGTCATCGCCGGCAAGGGACACGAGCATGGGCAGATCGTCGGTACGGAGGTTCTGCCGTTCGACGACGCCACCGAGGCCAGGGCCGCCGTAGCGGAGGTTGGAGCATGAGCGCCGAGAAAGCCGTTCTTTGGACCGCCCTTTGGACCGCCGAGGACGCCGCCGCCGCCACCAACGGGCAGGTGACGCGCCCCTGGACCGCCACCGGCGTGTCCATCGACAGCCGCAAGGTTGCCCCCGGCGACCTGTTCGTCGCCATCAAGGGGCCGAACTTCGACGGCCATGACTTCGTCGCCAAGGCGCTGGAGGCCGGTGCGGCCGCGGCGCTGGTCAGCACCGTGCCGCCGGGCGTGCCCGGCGACGCCCCGCTGCTGGCCGTGGAGCAGGACACGCTGTCCGCCCTGGCCGACCTGGGCCACGTCGCGCGGCTGCGCACCCAGGCCAGGATCGTGGGCGTCACCGGATCCGTCGGCAAGACCGGCACGAAGGAGGCGCTGCGCCATGTCCTGTCGGCGCAGGGGCGGACCTTCGCCACCGAAGGCAGCCTGAACAACCACTGGGGCGTGCCCCTGTCGCTGGCGCGCATGCCGGCCGACAGCGAGTTCGGCGTGTTCGAACTGGGCATGAACCACGCGGGCGAACTCGGCCCGCTGTCGCGGCAGGTGATGCCGGACGTCGCCGTGATCACCACGGTCGAGGCCGCGCACCTGGAGTTCTTCGACTCCGTCGAGGCCATCGCCGACGCCAAGGCCGAGATCTTCGAAGGCATGAACCCCAACGGGGTCGCCGTGTTGAACCGCGACAACCCGCATTTCGGCCGCCTGCTGGCCGCCGCCCGCACCCAGGGGCTGAGCCGCATCTGGAGCTTCGGCGCGCACGAGGACGCGGAGGCGCGGCTGGTGGACTGTTCCCTGCACGCGACGTGCAGCGCGGTCACCGCCGTCATCCTGGGCGAGCGCATCCAGTACTGCCTGGCGCTGCCCGGCCGGCACTGGGTGATGAACAGCCTGGCCGTGCTGCTGGCCGTGAAGGCGCTGGGCGCCGACGTGGGTGCCGCGGCGCGCGCGCTGTCCACCATCCAGCCGGTCAAGGGCCGCGGCACGCGCAAGCGCATCCAGGCCGCCAAGGGCACCCTGACCCTGATCGACGAGAGCTACAACGCAAGCCCGGCCGCCATGGCCGCCACCTTCGAGGTGCTGGGGAAGATCGACCCCGGCGCCGGCGGGCGGCGCATCGCCGTGCTGGGCGACATGCGGGAACTGGGCGACCGTGCCGACGCGCTGCACGCCGCCCTGGCAGAGCCGCTGAAGGCGGCGCATGTGGACACGGTCTACGTCTGCGGCCCGCACATGCGGGCCCTGTTCGACCGCCTGCCGCCCGCCATGCGCGGCGCCTGGGCGGAAACGAGCGCGGAACTGGCCCCCATCGTGACGGGCGCCGCCAAGGGCGGCGACGTCGTGCTGGTCAAGGGCTCTCTGGGCAGCCGCATGGCGGTGGTGGTGGAGGCGCTCGCCGCGCTCGACACCCGCCAGGACAAGAACAACGACGACGACAGCACGCCGCCGGCCAAGACCAACCCGGCCGCGGCGAACGGACAACGAGGCTGACCGGTTCACGATGCTTTATAATTTGCTCTTCCCCCTGGCGGACGTCTTCACGCCGTTCAACCTGTTCCGGTACCTGACCTTCCGGACGGGCGGCGCGGTGATGACGGCGCTCGTCATCAGCTTCGTGTTCTTCCCCCGCCTGATCGCGTGGCTGAAGAGCAAGCAGGGCGAAGGCCAGCCGATCCGCACGGACGGCCCGGAAAGCCATCTGAAGAAGAAGGGCACGCCCACCATGGGCGGCCTGATGATCCTGATCGCCGTGACGATCAGCACGCTGCTGTGGGTGGACCTGACCAACGCCTACACCTGGATCGTGCTGCTGGTGACCATCGGCTATGGCCTGATCGGCTTCGGCGACGACTATCTGAAGCTGACCAAGCGCAACACCAAGGGGCTGTCCGGCCGCTTCCGCCTGACGTGGGAGATCGTCATCGGCGTGGCGGCGTCCGCGGCGATCATGTTCGTGTCCGCCCCGCCGCTGTCGGGCGGGCTGGCCGTTCCCTTCGTGAAGGATTTCCTGATCCAGCTGTCCTGGTTCTTCATCCCGCTGGGCGCCTTCATCATGGTGGGCGCGTCCAACGCGGTGAACCTGACGGACGGGCTGGACGGGCTTGCCATCGTGCCGACGATGATCGCGGCGGGCTGCTTCGGCCTGATCGCCTAC
>JAEZPL010000794.1 GCA_023413605.1 Pseudomonadota bacterium | reverse complement strand
GAGCAGATCTTCTCCTTCGCCGTCTTGCGGCCGAGCAGCAGCATCTGGTCCTGCGCCACCGCCAGCTCGTTGGAGGCCATGGAGAAGAGACGGCGCTGCATCTTCGGAAACTCGTCCATCAGCGCGTCGATCTTCTTGCGCGGGAACCGGCAGAGTGTGGCCGTGGTCACCGTCTCCGCCGTGTAGGCGTAGCTTTCGTTGACGGCGAGGCCCAGGAAATCGCCCGTCACCAGAAATCCGGTGATCTGCCGCCGCCCGTCGGGCAGCAGCTTGTACAGCTTCACCGTACCGGCGGTGACGTTGTACAGCGCCTCGGCGGCGTCGCCTTCGCTGAACAGGGTCTGGTTGGATTCGACACGGACGGTTTGCAGGATGTCGGCCAGACGGCGCAGTTCCTCGGGGTCCAAAGCGGCGCAGACCGTGAGGCTGCGCACGGGACAGGCCCCACAGGGGTTCATCTCTGTCGCTGCGCCCTTTTCGCGGGCGCGTCCCATGTCGAAGGGTGGCATGGCGTGACCCAGCCCTAGCCGTGCAAGGCCCCCATCATGGTCATAATCGTTCCGTTTCGCAACGGTGCTCGCATAGGCCCTTGCCGATTCGTCATAAATCCGGCGGATCAGCGGGCCTTCGGCGTGGTCTCCGGCGGGTCGGGGGAAATTTCCGGCTGCGCGGCCTGCTGGGGTTGGGGCGGCGCGTCGTCGAACAGGATGCGGTGCGCCGCACCGTCCAGATCGTCAAACTGGCCGGACTTGAGAGCCCACAGGAAGGCCCCCAGGCCCAGAAGCCCCAGGCTCAGAGCGATCGCGATCAGATAGAGAAGCTCGGTCATTCATCAGGTCCCTGGCCACCGCGGCGCGGCTGAGCCGCAGCGCGTTGGCGATGACGATAAGAGAGGACGAGGACATCGCCAAGGCGGCGAGCAACGGAGTCAACAGGCCGGCCATGGCCAGAGGCACCGCGCAAAGGTTGTAGACCAGCGCGATGGCGAAATTCTGGCGGACCAGCCGGCCGGACCGGCGGGCGACCTCGAAGGCCTCGACGATGGGGCGCAGGTGGCGGCCCTGGAAGACCACGTCGGCGGCGGTCTGGCTGACGTCCACCGCGGTGGAGGGCGACATCGACACGCTGGCCGCGGCCAGCGCCGGTGCGTCGTTCAGCCCGTCGCCGACCATCAGCACCTTGCGGCCCTGCGCGGCGAGGTCCGCCAGCACGGCGGTCTTGTCGGCCGGCGTCTGCTCGGCGCGCCAGTCCGCGATGCCCAGCCGCTCGGCCACGGCGGCCACGGCGCCGCGGCGGTCGCCCGACAGCAACCGCACGTCGATGCCGCGCGCCTTCAGCGCCCCGACCACCGCCGCCGCGTCGGCGCGCGGCGCGTCGAGGAAGGTGATGCGGACCGGATCGGCCCCCGGACGGGAAAGCCACAGTTCGGGGCCCGCCGCGTCCTCCGCCGACTCTGGCGCTCCGGTGAAGCGGCGGCTGCCGAGGCGGATTTCGCCTTCGGGCGTGTCGACCGTCAGGCCGGCGCCCGGGATTTCCCGCACACCCGCGGCGACGGTCGCCCCCGGAACGGCGCGCGCCAGCGCACGGGCCAGCGGGTGGCGGCTGGCTCCGGCCAGAGAGGCGGCAAGCCGCAGGTCGTCCCCCGCCACGCCGGCAAGCTGCGGCACGGGATGGCCTTCGGTCAGGGTGCCGGTCTTGTCGAAGACCACCGTGTCGATGACCGCCAGCCGTTCCAGAGCCGTGGCGGTCTTCAGCAGGATGCCCTGCCGCATCAGCCGCCCGCTGGCGATCACCTGCACCACCGGCACGGCCAGAGCCAGCGCGCAGGGACAGGTGATGATCAGGACGGCGACCGCGTTCATCAGCGAGTCCTGCCAGGGAAGGCCGCCCAGCAGCAGCCAGGCGAGGAAGGTGCCCAGCGCGGCCACATGCACGACCGGGGCGTAGTGGCGCGACACGCGATCGGCGATGGCGACGTACTTGGCACGGCCCTGCTCGGCCACCTCCATCAGCCGGACGATCTCGGCCAGCAGGGTCCCCTCGCCCACCGCGGTGACGGTCACGCGCAGGGGCGCGGTGAGGTTCACCATGCCGGCGAACACCTGATCGCCGGGGCGCACGCTGCCCGGCACTGTCTCGCCGGTGATGAGCGCAGTGTCCAGGTCGGACACGCCGTCGGCCACGCGGCCGTCGATGGCAACGCGCTCGCCCACCGCCACAAGGACGGTGGCGCCGGGGCTGACCTGCTCCGGCGGGACGATGGCACTGCGCCCGTCGGGCTGGAGCACGGTGACGGAGGTCGCGTGCAGGCCGAGCAGCTGTTCCGCCGCCGACCGCGCCCGGCCCCGCGCCCGCTGGTCGAGGTAGCGCCCGATCAGCAGGAAGAACAGCAGCATCATGGCGCCGTCGAAATAGGCGTGCTCGCCGCTGTTGATCGTCTCGAACAGGCTCATGCCCGTGGCCAGCAGGACGCCGATGGTGATCGGCACGTCCATGTTGGTGCGCCCGCGCCGCAACGCCTGGATCGCCGAGCGCGCGAAGGGCCGCAGCGCGTAGGCGATGGCCGGCATGCAGATCAGCGCGGAAATCCAGTGCATCAGGTCGCGCGTGGCGACGCCCATGCCCGTCGCGTGGCCGGCCCAGACCGACACCGACAGCAGCATCACGTTGCTGGCGCCGAAGCCGGCGACGGCCAGGGAGCGCAGTAGCTCCTTCTCCGACTTCGCCTGGGCGTCGCCCAGCCGGTCCGGATCGAAGGGCACGGCGCGGTAACCGATGCGCGCGACCGTGTCTACGACGGTGTTGGCGTCGGTTTCGTCCTCGCGCCAGGTCACGGTCAGGCGGCGCGTGGTCATGTTGAGCCGCGCGTGCGTCACCCCCGGCTGGCGGGCAAGCGCCGTTTCGATCAGCCACACGCAGGCGGCGCACTGCAGGCCATCCACCATCAGGTGCAGGGTCGCGGTGCCGTCGTCGGCGCGCTTGGCGTGCGGGGCGTAGTCCGTGGGCGGGGCATCGCTGTCCGGGCGTATGGGGCGCGCGCCGGGATCGACGCTGCGGCGCTCGTAATAGCGCTCCAGCCCCAGGCCGCGGACGAGATCGAACGCCGCCGCACAGCCTGTGCAGCAGAACGGGCCGGTGCCGTCGGAGGCCGTGGTGCCGGTTCCCTCCGCGTGCTCCTGCCCGCAATGGAGGCAGACGTTCATGTCACTGGACCCACATGCTTGCCGTGGAATGATCGAAGGAAGGGCTCACTTGACCGAGATGCGCTTCTCGTCCTGATAGTCGCCGGTCGCGTGCTGAATCTCGACGCGCAGGTCCCACAGGCCCGGCAGCGGCAGGGCCACCGGGGCCCCATAGCGGCCCTCGCCCAGGTACGGCAGGTCCAGGGCGACGTCGCTCCCTTCGCTGGTCGGGCGGATGAACTTGACCGCCACCTTGGCGTCCTTCAGCAGGTTGCCGTACTTGTCGTGCAGGGTCAGCGCGACGAGGCCCTTCCGCGGGTCGGTGCCGGTGAATTCCGTCTCGACCTTCCAGCCGCGCTCGGCCTGGGCGCGGGCGCCGGCCAGATCCTGGTTGTACTTGATGCCCTTGATGAAGTGCTGCTCCGTCTGCACGCCGGTCCAGCTCGACACGGCGTAATGCACCATGATGGCGTTGACCGCGATCACCACGGCGAAGCCGCCCACGAAGAACCAGGGAATGTACCAGCCGGGCTGGCGGCCGGTCCGGCGGGGCGGAGTGCGGCGGTTCCCGGCGTCGGTGGACATCGTCATCGTTTGCAGACCTTGGAGTGGGTGGCGGTTGGCGAAGAAGGATTCGGTGTGCGGCATCCGCGTCAGTTGGCAGGCCCCATGAAGACCGACTCATGGCTGGCCGTCTCACCATTGGCGGAGGTAAGCCGAAAGGTAAGAGGCTGGGAGGTGCCTTGCAAACTGGAGCGGGGCGCGGTCACGAAAATTCTGTAGGTGGCGACCATGTCGGGCGCGGCGGTCAGGTGCTGCTGGGCCGCCTGCTCCTCCTGGCTCTCGCCGGCGACGGCGATGCGGGCGTCCTTCAGGCCGGCGACAGTCAGCGTGTAGGCGCGCGGGTCGCGGGTCATGTTGGAGATCTTGAAGGTGTAGGCGTTGCGCACCGTCCCGTCGGCGAGCGTGACGAACAGCGGCGCGCGGTCGCGCAACACGCTGATGTCCAGCCCCGGCTTGAGGGCGAGGCCGGCCGCGATGGCCCCCGCGATCACCAGCATCATCAGCGAGTAGAGGATGGTGCGCGGGCGGATCAGGCGGGCGGGCGCCGGCTTGCCGGTGGTCGCCAGCGCAACCTGATTGGTCTGGGTGTCGAACTTGATCAGCCCGGTCGGCCGGCCGACCTTGGTCATGATCTCGTCGCAGGCGTCGACGCACAGTCCGCAGCCGATGCACTGCATCTGCAACCCGTCGCGGATGTCGATGCCGGCCGGGCAGACCTGGACGCAGTTGAAGCAATCGATGCAGTCGCCCAGCCCCTGGGCCTTGCGCTCCTCCCAGCTCTGCGACTTGCGCATCAGGCTGCGGCCTTCGCCGCGCCAATCCTGATAGGTGACGACAAGGCTGTCCTCGTCGATCATCGCCGACTGGAAGCGGGGCCACGGGCACATGTAGGTGCAGACCTGCTCGCGCGCGAAACCGGCCAGCAGGTAGGTGGTGCCGGTGAACAGAGCGATGAAGCCGACCGCGGTGGAGGAGGCCTCGAACCGCACGAGTTCACCCAGCAGGGTCGGCGCGTCGGTGAAGTAGAAGATCCAGGCGCCGCCGGTCGCCGCGGCGATCAGCAGCCAGATGGCGTTCTTCAGCAGCTTGCGGCCGACCTTCTGGGCGGTCCATTTGCCCTGGTCGAGGCGGATGCGTTCGCCGCGGTCACCCTCCACCAGCCGTTCGACCCAGAGGTAGAGGTCGGTCCACACGGTCTGCGGGCAGGCGTAGCCGCACCAGACGCGGCCGGCGAGCGAGGTCGCCAGGAACAGACCCAGCGCCGCCAGGATCAGCGCGCCGGTCAGGTAATAGATCTGCTGCGGCCACAGCTCGACGAAGAACAGGTAAAAGCGGCGGTTGGCGAGGTCGAGCAGAACCGCCTGATCCGGCGCGTTCGGTCCACGGTCCCAGCGGATCCAGGGCAGCAGGTAGTAGATGCCGAGCAGCACGGCCAGCGCCATCCACTTCAGGCGGCGGAAGGTGCCCTGCACGGTCTTCGGGTAGACCTTGCTGTGCTTCTGGTACATCGACCGGGATGCACGGCGCGGCGCCTTCGGCGGCGTGGCGGAAGACGTTTCGACGGTAGGCGTTGTGACGGTGGGCGGCTGATGTTCCGTGGTCGTGCTCATGACCTCGCCTTCTTGTTTTCCCGTCGGTCCTGTTTTCTCGCCGGGTTTTCTCGCCGGGCTTGCTTTCCCGTTGGGACCCAACGCGGTCTTGCCGACGTGGTGTGGCTGCAGCGGGGGGACTATGGCGACAGAACGTCACAGGGGCATTGCGATGGATCAATGGTTCCGTCGCCAGAGTCCGGCCACCCCGTTTGAGTGCGTTGGACAGTGATCGGCGATCGGCACCGCAAGTTTCCGAAAGATCGCCTCCCCCAAAGGCGTCATTTCCAAAAAAAGAAAGTGCCGGAGAGTTGCCTCCCCGGCACCGAAGACTGTGCCGCTGCGCGCCGGTCGATGGAACCGGCCGGCGCGTTCGGCGCCTGGGTTTCGGCTTACTTACCGCCGCCCAGGTTGTGGACGTAGACCGCCAGCGACTTGACCGTGGCATCGTCCAGACGCTTCGACCAGGCGGGCATCACGCCGGCGCGGCCGTTGGTGACCGTCTCGACGATGGCAGCCTTGTCGCCGCCGAACAGCCAGTTGGCCTGGGCGAGCGGCGGAGCGCCGACGTCCATGCCGGACGCGAGCGAGCCCTGAGCCTTGTCGCCGTGGCAGGCGGCGCAGTTCTCGTCGTAAACGGTCTTGCCCTTCTCGGCAGCGGCCGCATCGGTCGAGCGCTTGTTCAGCGACAGGACATACTCGGCCACCTGGTTGATCTGCTCCTTGTTCAGGATGCCATCCCGACCAAAGGCCGTCATGCCAGCGCCCGGCGCGCCGCGGGTCTCCGGATCATCCGAGCGGATACCGTGCTGGATGGTCTTGTAGATGTCCGCGGTGGTGCCGCCCCACAGCCACACGTCGTCGGCGAGCGACGGGAAGCCCTTGGCGCCCTGGCCGCCGGCGCCGTGGCAGGCGGCGCAGTTCTCGTTGAAGTACGAACGGCCACCGGCCATCGCGAAGGCAAGCAGATCCTTGTCCTTCTGGATGTCGTCGACCGACTTGGCCGCAATGGCGACCAGATACTTCTCCTGGGCCTTCTTGCCCTCGGCAACCTTCTGAACGACTTCCTCGCGCTGGGAGTAGCCGAGGATGCCCTTCGTGTAGGTCTTGCCCAGCGGCCAAGACGGGTAGAGCACGTAATAGACGAGCGCCCACGCAATGCAGACATAGAAGATGTACAACCACCACTTGGGCAGGGGGTTGTTCAGCTCCCGCAGTCCGTCCCACTCGTGGCCGGTGGTTTCGACGCCGGAAAGGGCGTCCTTTTCCTTTTGTGCCATGGCCTAAAACTCCTGACCATCATCCTTGAGCGGGATCCGGGCGGCGTCTTCGAACTTGCCACGGTTTCCAGGCCACATGGCGTAGACCACGATGCCGGTTAAGAGCAGGGTCAGCCAGATGGTCCAGAAAGACCGCAGGGCAATGGTGATCGAATCCAAATCCATGGATCCCTCCCGGTTACTGCTGGAGCTGCTTCGGCGACTGGTACTTGGTGAAGTCCACCATGGTGCCCAGCACCTGCAGGTAGGCCACGAGCGCGTCCATTTCCGTGACGCCCTTGTTGCCCGTGAAGTTCGCCACGACGGCCTTCGGGTAGCGCTTGGCGAGCCCGGCCGTATCGGCGTCCGGGTTCTTCTGCGCTTCGAGGTCGGCCTTGGCGTTGGCGATCTGATCGTCCGTGTAGGGCACGCCGACGATCTTCAGGGTCTTCATGTGATCCTGGATGTCGGTGTACTTCAGCGGACGGTCCTTCATCCAGGAGTAGCCCGGCATGATCGACTCCGGCACCACGGCGCGCGGGTCGACCAGGTGGGCGACGTGCCAGTCGTTGGAGTACTTGCCGCCGACGCGGGCAAGGTCCGGACCGGTACGCTTGGAGCCCCACTGGAAGGGATGGTCATACATGCTTTCCGCCGCCAGCGAGTAGTGGCCGTAACGCTCCACCTCGTCGCGGAACGGACGGATCTGCATGCTGTGGCAGTTGTAGCAGCCTTCGCGGATGTAGATGTTCTGGCCGGCCAGCTCGAGCGGCGAGTAGGGACGGACGCCCTCCACCTTCTCGATGGTCGACTCGATCGTGAACAGCGGGACGATCTGGACAAGGCCGCCGATCGACACCGTGATCAGGATCAGGACGATGAGCAAAAGCGTGTTCCGCTCGATCGTGTCGTGGCTAAAGCCCTTTTTTTCCTCAGCCATTTTCTTCAGATCCTCCGGGCGTTAGGCCGCACCGACCGCCGCCTTGTGCGGGGCGGTGGCATAGGGCTTCTCGATGCGGACATCACCCTTGGCCGTGCGCCACAGGTTGTAGACCATGATCAGGGCGCCGATGACGAACAGAACGCCGCCCATCGCACGGATCACGTAGAACGGATGCATGGCCGCGACCGTCTCGACGAACGAGTACTGGAGGAAGCCGAGGTTGTCGTAGGCACGCCACATCAGGCCCTGCATGATGCCGGACACCCACATGGCGGTGATGTAGAGCACGATGCCGATGGTGGCGGTCCAGAAGTGGTAGCTGACCAGACGCAGGCTGTAGAGCTGCGACCGCTTCCACAGGACCGGAACCAGATAGTAGATCGCGCCGAAGGAGATGAAGGCCACCCAGCCCAGAGCACCGGAGTGCACGTGGCCGATGGTCCAGTCGGTGTAGTGCGACAGCGCGTTGACCGGCTTCACGGACATCAGCGGGCCCTCGAAGGGCGACATGCCGTAGAAGACCACCGACGTGACGAGGAAGCGCAGGACCGGGGCGGTGCGCAGCTTATCCCAGGCACCCGACAGGGTCATGA
>JAEZPL010000743.1 GCA_023413605.1 Pseudomonadota bacterium | reverse complement strand
CAGGTCGGCGTCTTGGACGTGCGCGACACGCCCATCAGGATCACGTCGGCCTCGTGCAGGTCCCAGTTCGACTGGCCGTCGTCGTGGGCGAGCGCGAAGTCCATGGCGTCCATGCGCCCGAAATATTCCGCGTCCAGAACGTGCTGACGACCCGGCTGGCGCTGGGACTCGATGCCGAGATAGGCGGCCAGCGCGTTGATCAGCGGATCCAGCACCGGAATGCAGGGCACCTGCATCTCGCGGCAGAAGTCCTGGAGCCGGCGGCGCAGCGTCTCGTCCACCAGCGTGAACATGACGAGGCCGGGATTCTCCTGAACGCCTTCCAGCACCATGTCCAGCTGGCGGTCGGTGCGCACCAGATTCCAGAAATGCTCGACCGGGCGCACGTCGTCGAACTGGATGACGCAGGCGCGCGCCACGCTGTTGATGGTTTCGCCCGTCGCGTCCGACACAAGATGCAGATGGAACTGTCTCATCGCTCCCCAATGTGTTGTGGAGAACCCGGTCCAAACCTGTGGACAACGGGGATCCCCGGATTCTGTCCCGAAAGGCGGGACTCACCGCCCCCGCTGAAGCCCCCTTCGGGACAATTCCGCCGCCCTCTTCGGAAGATGGGTACAATCACCCGCACGGACCATGTTATCCACGGGATTCCCAGGCTTCGTGATATAGCATTTCCGCCATTTCCGGAGGAAGTGTCCGGAGTCGTCCACACAAGGCCCGATCCATCCACACGATCCACCCCGTCCTGTGGATGAATCTGCGCAAAGCGGGGATTCCCGTTTTCCACAGGCTCCCACCACCCCTTCTTCCTTTCTTCCTTTAAAAAGAATACTGAGTAGAGGAGTGAGGCCCGAGCGCCTTTTCGGGCCCGGTGTTCAGCAGGGAAGATTCACAGTGTCCGAGAATGCCAAGCCGATGCTCGCGGCCCTTGCCGGCGAGGTCCGTTCGCGCCCTCCCTTCTGGCTCATGCGCCAGGCCGGCCGTTATCTGCCGGAATACCGCGCGCTGCGCGCCAAGGCCGGCAGCTTTCTGGACATGTGCTACAACCCCGACCATGCGGTCGAGGTGACCTTGCAGCCGCTGCGCCGCTACGACATGGACGCGGCGATTCTGTTCTCCGACATCCTGGTGGTGCCGCACGCGCTGGGGCAGCCCTTGGCGTTCCAGGAAGGGGAGGGACCGAAGCTCGACCCTGTGCGTAACGTGGAAGACTTGAAGCGGCTGTCCCGCGAACGCTTCCACGAGCGGCTGGAGCCGGTCTACGAGACCGTGCGGCGGCTCTCCACGGCCATCCCCGCCCACACCACGCTGATCGGCTTTGCGGGCGCTCCCTGGACCATCGCCTGCTATATGGTGGAAGGTGCGGGGTCCAAGGAATACGCGCACGTCAAGCGCTGGGCCTACGGCGACCCCGCCGGATTCGGCCAACTGATGGATCTGCTGGTCGAGGTCACGGCCGATTACCTCTGCACGCAGATCGAATCCGGCGCCGAGGTCGTGCAGCTGTTCGACAGCTGGGCCGGCGTTCTGCCCGCCAGGGAATTCCGCCGCTGGGTGATCGAGCCGACGCGGCGCATCGTCGCGTTGGTGAAGGCGAAGCACCCCACCGTTCCGGTCATCGGTTTCCCGCGCGGTGCGGGCCTCTGCTATGAGGACTACGTGGCCGACAGTGGGGTGGATGCCGTCGGGCTCGACACCACCATCCCGCCCGTCTGGGCGGCCGGGAAACTGCAATCCCGCGTGCCGGTGCAGGGCAACCTGGATCCGATCATGCTCGCGGTCGGCGGCGAGGCGCTGCGCACCGCGGCCTGGGAGATTCTGGAGGCGCTCGCCGGCCGGCCCTTCGTCTTCAACCTGGGCCACGGCGTCATCCAGACGACCCCGCCTGAGCACGTGGCGGAGCTGGCCCAGCTGATCAAGGCCTGGCCCGACCGCGGCTGAACAGACTGCGGCTGACCCGACCGCAGTTCACTGGGCTGCGGCAAAAATGGATAAGGAGGGGACTGGACAGACGAGCGGCCTCGCTCCAGTTTACCGCTCTATGCCAGTCCCCTCATCCTCCCCCCATACGCCACAGCGAATCGCCGTCGTCCTGTTCAACCTCGGTGGCCCCGACAGCCCCGAGGCGGTGCGGCCGTTCCTGTTCAACCTGTTCGCGGATCCCTCCATCATCCGGATCCCGAACCCGATGCGATTCCTGCTCGCCAGCTTCATTTCCGGCCGGCGCGCCAAGGCGGCCAAGGCGATCTATGCCGAGCTGGGCGGCAAGTCGCCCCTGCTGGAGAACACCGAGGCCCAGGCGGCCGCGCTGGAGGCTCAGCTGACCGCGCAGGGGATTCCGGCGAAGGTCTTCATCGCCATGCGCTACTGGCACCCGATGAGCGCCGAGACGGCCGCGCGGGTGAAGGAATACGCGCCGGATCTGGTGGTCCTGCTGCCGCTCTACCCGCAATTCTCGACCACCACCACGGCCTCCAGCGAGCGCGTGTGGAAGGAGGCGGCGCAGACCGTGGGGCTGACCGCGCCGACGCGGCTCGTCTGCTGCTACCCGACCGAGGTCGGCTTCATCGACGCCTCCGCCGCGGTGATCCGGCCGCTGTACGAGAAGGCGAAGGCGCACGGCAAGCCGCGCCTGCTGTTCTCCGCCCACGGGCTGCCGAAGAAGGTCGTGAAGGCCGGCGATCCCTACCAGTGGCAGTGCGAGCGCACGGCCGAATCCATCGCCGCGGCGCTGGGCATCGACGACCTGGACTGGGTGAACTGCTACCAGAGCCGCGTCGGCCCCATGGAATGGATCGGCCCGTCCACGGACGAGGAGATCCGCCGCGCCGGCAAGGACGGCGTGCCCATTCTGGTGGCGCCCATGGCCTTCGTGTCGGAACATTCCGAGACGCTGGTGGAGATCGAGATCGAATACCGTCACCTCGCCAAGGAGGTGGGCGTGCCCTGGTTCGGCCGCGTGCCGACGGTGGGTGTGGAGCCGGCCTTCATCGAAGGGCTGGCCCGGCTGGTGCGCCTGTCGGTCGACACCAAGGCGCCGGTCTGCGCCCAGAACGGCGGGAAGATCTGCCCGGCGGGTTTCTCCGGCTGCCCGCAGCAAAGCAAATAAACGAAAACGCGAAGGGAAGGGGAATCCAGTGCTCTACCTCTGGGTCAAGGCGCTGCACGTCATCAGCATCATCGCCTGGATGGCCGGGCTTCTCTACCTGCCTCGGCTTTTCGTCTACCATTGCGAGGCCAAGCCGGGTTCGGAATCGTCGGAACGGTTCAAGGTGATGGAACGCCGCCTGATGCGCGCCATCATGAATCCGGCGATGATCGCGACCTACGTCTTCGGCATCACCCTGCTGGTGCTGGAGCCGGCGTGGCTCAGCCAGGGCTGGATGCACGCCAAACTCCTGTTCGTGCTGTTCCTCAGCGCCGCGCACGGCATGATGTCCCGCTGGATGAAGGACTTCGCCGCGGACCGAAACACCCGGCCGCAGCGCTTCTTCCGCATCATGAACGAGGTGCCGACCCTGCTGATGATCGGCATCGTCATCTTCGTGATCGTGAAGCCGTTCTGACGGTCGCCGAGCCCTTCTCCCCTCTGGGGAGAAAGGTTGGAATGAGGGGGCGGCCGCAGGCCGACAACGCACCCTTATTGCAGTGCTGTGACGCCCTGCGGGCGCCTCCCTCACCCTAACCCTCTCCCCGGGGGGAGAGGGGGACTTGGTGCAGGATACGCCGCGTGACGGCCTTCTCGGCCTCGACGGCCAGGAAGATCACCAAACCGGCCGCGGCCATCCAGGCCCACTCCTTCGCGCCCACGGCGGCGGTGCCGAACAGGTTCTGCATCGGTGGCGCGTAGGTGAAGGCCAGCTGGAGCACGACCATCAGTCCGATGGAGATCCACACCGGCCGGCTGCCGAACAGGCCCTGCCGGCTGAGGACCGACG
>JAEZPL010000660.1 GCA_023413605.1 Pseudomonadota bacterium | reverse complement strand
GTCCAGGATGCTCAGCCCCGGCACGAAGCCCCCCTGTGCGCGGACGTAGGGCCGCGGCTTGTATTCGCACACCTGCAAGTCGATCCCGGCCGCGGCGAACTTCTCCGGGTGCTGGTAGTTCTGCCCGCCGGCCCCGGAGAGGTACGCGCCGCCGCCGACCGCCTTGACGAGGTCGATCAGCCGCTCGTCGCTGCTGGCCGTGACCCCGAAGGCGCTCGACAGCTCGAACCGGCAGGACAGGCCCAGATACCCGGCCAGCACCGCCGCCGCCCGCATGTTGAACACGGCCAGCGCCTCCGTCTCCGTGCCGAAGATGGTGTCGACCAGCGCCATCACGGGTTCGAAATACGGCGCCTTGCGATAGGTGTGCAGCAGCGTCGCCCGATGCTGGCGCCGCCAGTCGGCGTCGGCGAAGACGACATCCTTGATCAGCTGGCGCTCCACCCGGCGCACGGGCGCCGACAGCCAGTCGCCGCCATTGGCCGAATGGATCTTCGTGCGATGGACGTAGCTGCGCCCCTGCGGCAATTGAACATCGTCGAGGAAGACGAACACGTCCGCGTTGGCGATCTTCGCGAAATATCCGAGCCACGGGAAATAGTTCGGCTGGTGGATGGCCACCCTGGCGTTCCGGTCGGTCATGTCGCTCCCGGTTCTGGAGAAGGAGTGTCAAAGCTCACGACGGATTCACCACCAAGGCACCAAGATCGGCCTGGCTTTCGCGCCGGCTGCGGTGATCGTCGCGAACCGGGGTGTTTTGCCCAAGTTTCTTTTCTTGATGTCTTTTGTGCCTTGGTGGTGAAAGCCCGTGAGGGATGCCCTCGCCTTTTCAAATCCGATAGGTCACGTCCTCGGTGACCAACATGTCGGCGAACACCTTCGGGAAGTTCCGGGTCATGTAGCGGCGGAGCTGGTCGGTCCGGCGGTCGCGCAGGGTGCTCCAGATCTGGTCGAGCATGTTGACGCCACCCCACCATTCGGGGTGCAGCAGCAGTTGCACGCTCGGCCGGCCCTCCGCCAGCCATCCCATCAACGTGTCGTAAAAGGCGAAGCTGCGGCGCGAGTCCGACAGGTAGGCATCGCAGGCGAACAGGCGGGCGTCGTAGGCGCTGAGGAAATCCATGTAGCGCCGGCCCAACACGCCGCGCGATGCGCGGTGGAAGCTGATCGTGCGGTCCAGCGGAATGACGCAGCCGCAGACCCAATCGAGCGTTCTGGCGATGACTTGTTCGTCGGTGCCGGTCAACTGCTCGTCGATGTGCAGGCCGACGCAATGCCCCATGCCGCGAAGCGACCGGATGATGCCGAGCGTTTCCGGCACGAAGAAGGAATAGGTTTCCGCGTTGAACTGGAAGAAGAAGTTTCCGCGCACTCCGTACTCGTGCTCGATCTCGCCCAGACGCATGGCCATGCCGGGTGAAATGTCGACGTCGTGCCGCAGGTAGAAGTGTGGATCGCGGACAGCCGAACCGTTCGCGAGATAATCGGCGAAAGTGGCGAAGCGGTAGCCCCTATCCAGGGCGGTGACCAGGATATGGCGGAAGGTGTCTTCGCCGAAATCGGGTCGCGCGCCGCCGAGGGGAAGCACCTCGGCCCGGCGACGCTGACGCCGCTCCTGGGCTGGAGGATCCGCAACGATCAACTCGGTGGCGGGAAAGAGTGCCTGGTTTTCGTCCGGAATCTTCATCGCACAACCATTTCTTCAGTGGACGGCGGAAGCGGTGCAGCGTTTTTTTCGTCAGGGTCGGCGCCCCTTGCGGCCGTGCCCGCAGGGTCGCTCCCTTCCCGTCATCACCTGTTCTCTTTTTCCCCCCAACTATCTGTCACATCGTCCATTTTGCGGATCTTACTTTCGGTTTCGGGCGCCAGCAAGGATGCGAAAAGATAAATACACAAGAGAATAAGAAAGACCGAAAAAGACGGGCGCCGCCCGGTCTACACCGCGCAGACCGCGGCGTGCCCGAACACATGCTCGCGGTACCAGTCGTGGGTGCGTTGCACGCCGCTGCGCAGGTCGATCTGCGACCGGTAACCCGTGGCATCGATGGCCCTGGTCATGTCCGGCGCCCGGCGCGGTGGGGAGCCCGGCGTTTCCGGCAGCGCGGCGATGGGGTTGGCGCGTCCGACAACGTCCAGGATGGCCTGCGCCAGATCGCCGATGCGCACCTCCGGCGTCTGGGTGCCGATATTGAAGGTCTGGTTGGCGCAGGCCGGCAGGGTCGCCATGCGGATCAGGTACTCCACCGCATCGTCGACGTAGCAGAAGGACCGGCTGTGGCCGACGCTCGCCACCTCCAGCGGAGCGCCCTCCTCCAGCCCGTGGGCCTTCTCCAGCAATTGCGGGATGACGTGCGACAGCCCCATGCGCGGGCCATAGACGTTGTGGAAGCGCACGATGGTGAAGGGCACGCCGGAAAAGCGGCACATCGCCTCGCCATACAGTTTCGACAGCATGTAGGAGGTGCGCGGCTCGGTCAGGTCGCCGACGGTCAGCGGCGTTTCCTCCGGCGTCGGCACCGGAATGCTGAAATACTGGAGCGTCCCGGCGTAGATCTCGCTCGTCGAGGCGAAGACCAGCCGCCCCAGATGCTCCTGCCGCCGCGCGATGGACAGCACCGTCTCCAGCATGGCGACGTTGGCCGTCAGCACCTCATAGGGGCGGGAGCGGACATGCGCCACACCGATGATCGCCGCCAGATGGAAGATGGCATCGTAGTCCGTCGCCATCTCCGCGGCGACGGAGCCGTCGCGCAGGTCGGCCTCCAGCATGCGCACGTCGGATTTTTCGAGCAGCGCCTGCAGGGCATCGTCCCGCACGCCGCGGGCGTGGTTGTCCAGTATGTCCACCGCCCAGCCACGGTCGGCCAGCGCGCGGGCGAGGTGGTAGCCGATGAAGCCGGCGCCGCCGGTCACGAGTGCCTTGAGCATGGTCATCCCCGTCCGATGCTGATGAAGCGGCAATCCAGGCCGCGAAGCTGCCGGCGTTGCGCGTCCGTCAGCACGTTGTTGGCGTCCACCACCGCGACCGCCGCCGCCTTCCCCGTCCCGCCCAGCCATTCCGACAGGTCCAGGCGGCGGTAGGCCGGCGACGCCTGGGTGAAGACCACGGCGTCAAAGCCGCCGGCGTCGGGCAGGCTGCCGTGGACCGGCCGGCCGAGTTCCTCCCACCAGGCCACCAGCGGGTCGTGGGCGGTCACCTCCGCCCCGTTCTTCTCCGCCGCCTCGACGAAGGTCTGCGCCGGGGAATGGCGGGTGTCGCCCACGTCCTCGCGGTAGGACACGCCCAGCAGCAGCACGCGCCGGCCCGCCAGCGATCCGCCGAACAGGCCGCGCAGCTTGTCCAGCGCCACCAGCGGCATGGCCGCGTTGGTGCGCACGGCCTCCGTGCAGAAGGGGAAGGACAGGTCCGCCCGGTCGAACAGGCTGCGCGCCGCCACCGCGCCGAACAGCGGGTCCTTGGTCAGGCAATAGCCGCCGACGCCGAAGCCGGGCTGGCGCATGTTCGCGTGGGTCGGCCGCGTGCGGACGGCGCCGACGATCTCGAACATGTCGATGCCCACCGCCTCGGCGAAGCGCCCCCATTCCTCCATGAAGGCGATGGTCACCGCGCGGTAGCTGTTTTCCAGCACCTTGGCCGTCTCCGACGCGGTGGTCGAGCCCAGGCGGGTCAGCGGGAATTCCCGCACGTTGATGACCGTGGACAGAAACCGCTCGCAGGCGTCGGCGGCCTCCGGCGTCGTGCCGGCGTAGACGCGCCAGTAGTTGACGATGGAGTTGTAGTATTGCGCGCCCGGCATCACCCGCTCGTAGGAGTGGGCGAGCCGGACCGCGTCCGGCGGCAGGCCGCGCGCCTCCAGCCCGGCGGCAAGGCGCGGGGCGATCACCCGCTCGCAGGTGCCGGGCGGAACCGTGGTTTCCACGATCACCAAAGCCCCCGGCTTCAGCCGCGCGGCAAGGTCGTCCACGGCGCGCTGCAACCCGCCGAAGCGCACCTCCGGCTGCGGGGCGGACCAGTCGATGTCCAGGTTGATGTCCATCAGCACGACGTCGGCCAGCGCGAACACCGCCGGGTCGTCGGTGGCCGTCAGGTTGCCGGCCTCGTGCGCGCGGGCCAGCGCCCGGTCCAGGTCCGGATCGGCGCCGGGGAACGGCATCTCGCCCGCCGCGATGCTGGCGATGCGGTGGCGGCCCGCCTCGTTCGGCAGGTCCACGCCGACCACGGAATAGAGCGGCCGCCCGGCGCCGTCGCACGCGTTGGCGACCGCCACGGACATGGCGGAGCCGACGAACCCCAACCCCTGCACGCAGACGACCGGCCGGCTGGTGTCCACGCGGACTCCGGGTGTGGCGACCGGTGTGACACTCGCGTTTGTGACACAAGCGTTCATGGGCAATCCTCCCCACGCGTTCGGAGTGTTTCGGATCGATGCGGATCAGGCCGCGGCGGTCGCGGCGATGAAGCGGGAGGCCAGGACGCGGTAATCGTGGTGTTCCAGCACGAAGCGCCGGCCGTTCTGGCCGAACACAGCACGCTCGGCCGGGGACATGCCGACCAGCCCGCGGATCGCGTCGGTCAGGGCCGCCGGGTTTTCCGCGGGAACGGTGTGGCCGCACTGCGCCTCGCCCACAAGGTCGTTGCTGGCATCGCTGCATTGGACGATCGGCCGCCCCGCCAGCATGTAGTCGAAGATCTTGTTCGGCGACACGCCGAACCGGTACAGCGGGCTGCTGGGCCAGGGCACCACCAGCGTGTCCATTTCCTGAAGGAAGCGCTGGACGGTCCGCTTCGGGATCACGCCCACCAGATGCATGTTGTCCAGGCCCGACCGCTCCAGCTGGGCGCGGAACTCGTCCGCCCCCTGCCCGCCGCCGGCCAGGATGAAGGAGACCGGCTCCCCCCGCAGGGCCTTGGCGCTGTCCAGCACCGTCCCCAGCGCGTCGGCCAGATTGATGCCGCCGCAATAGCCGACCAGGAAGTGGCCGCGCTCCCGCTCCGTCCGGATGCGGGCGGCGACCGGTTCCGGCAGGTCCCCCGGCCCGGCGCTCAGGAAGGCGGCGGCCGGCACCCCGTTCGGCACATGCACGAACTTGCGCACGTCCAGCCCGCGCCCCGCCATGTAGTCGCGGGCGTTGGGCAGGATCGACACCA
Organism: Pseudomonadota bacterium; assembly: GCA_023413605.1. Classification (GTDB taxonomy): domain Bacteria; phylum Pseudomonadota; class Alphaproteobacteria; order Azospirillales; family Azospirillaceae; genus Azospirillum. The sequence goes on along the minus strand of JAEZPL010000660.1, from coordinate 646 downwards.
CCACGTCGGCGTTGCGGTACGCCCAGTCCTCCGCGTGCTGGAGCAGGCGGATGTAGGGATGGTTCGGGGAATAGCCGCCCAGCAGCATCGGCGTCAGCGGCCACAGGTCGTGCACCTCGAACACCAGCCGCGCGCCCACCTTGCGCGCGATCCGCGCCCCCGGATGGATGTCCAGCGGGTAGGTGGAGGAGCAGATCACGATGTCCGGCCGCTCCTCCCGCGCGATGCGGTCGGCGTAGGCCCACAGCTTGCCCACGAAGGCCAGGATGTTGCCGACGCGGCCAATCCCGTTGCCGGCGTAGCGGTGCGTGCGGATCCAGCGGAAGCGGACGCCATCCTCCTCGGTCACGGCGAGGTCGGCCGGGGCATCCGGCTGCACGTTCCGCAGGTGGGAGAAGCTGGCCCCCACGATGGTCACTTTGTGGCCATCCGCCACCCATTCGCGGGCGAGATAGAAGGGGCGGTATTCCATCCCCATCAGTTCCGAACCCGCATAGTGGTTGATGAGCAGAATGTTCATCCTGGCGACCTCGGTGCGATGATGGTTCCCGGTTGCGAAGAGGGGGTGGCGCCCGGCCGTTCCGCCCGGCACCGGATCCGCCAGACGGCCAGGATGTTCAGCCCCAGAAGGGCCGCGTCGGAGACG
>JAEZPL010000601.1 GCA_023413605.1 Pseudomonadota bacterium | reverse complement strand
CCTACAAGGGCTATCTGCTGGGGCCGAAGCTGATCGCGCTGGGCATGCGCGCGCTGGAACAGCGCCCCCTGGTGGCGCTCGCCCGCCCGCACCTCGAAGAACTGGCGCGGCAGACCGGCGATACCGTGCATCTGGGCGTCCTGGAAGGCACCGAGGTCTTCTACCTCGACAAGATTTCCAACACGCGGGGGCTGGAGATGCGCTCCCGCATCGGGTTGCGCATGCCGCTGGCCTGCACCGGGCTCGGCAAGGCGCTGATGCTGGGATTGCCGCGGGAGCGCTGGCGCGCCCTGTACGAACACGCCCATGCGCAGATCGACGGGTCCACCGACCGGCCGCCGCTCGCCCCCTGGCCGGAGTTCGAACGGCGGCTGGATTCCTACCGGGACCGCGACTGGTCCTTCGATCTTGAGGAGAATGAAATCGGCATCCGCTGCGTGGGTGCGCCCGTGCGGGATGTCCAGAACCACGTCGTCGCCGCGGTCAGCGTGGCGAGCGCCGTTCCCTACATGCCGGATGACCGGATGGTGGAACTCGGCCCCCTCGTCCGCGCGACCGCCGACGCGATTTCAAGGGAATTGGGATGGAAACGGCAATGACGCGCGACGCTTTACCCCCCGGCGGAGCCGCGCTGATCGCCCTGGACTGGGGCACCTCCAGCCTGCGCGGCTTCCTGATGGGCCGGGACGGCGGCGTGCTGGACCAGCGCGCCAACGCGCACGGAATTCAGAACCTGCCGCAGCCCGGCACCGCCGGGTTCGAGCAGGTGTTCGCCGAATTCTGCGGCGATTGGCTGGCCGCGCAGCCGGGGCTGCCGGTGGTGGCCGGCGGCATGGTCGGCAGCGCCCAGGGCTGGGTGGAGGCGCCCTATGTCCCCTGTCCGGTCGACACGCGCACCCTGGCCTCGCGCGCCATCGCGGTGGACAGCGCCTCCGGCGTCCGCATCCTGATCGCGCCGGGCGTGATTCTGGACGAGCCCGGCGCCCAGCCGGACATCATGCGCGGCGAGGAGATCCAGATCGCAGGCGCGCTGGCCGACCAGCCGGAGTGGGCGGGCCACGCCTGCCTCGTGCTGCCGGGCACCCATTCGAAGTGGGTGCGGGTGGACGACGGGCGCACCACGCATTTTTCCTCCTACATGACCGGCGAGATGTTCGCGGTGCTGTGCAAGCACTCGATCCTCGGCCGCCTGATGCCGGACACGGCACCCGCCGACGCGGCCGCCGCGGATGCGGCCTTCGCCGGGGGCATCGCGGCGGCGCGCGACAGCGGGCCGGGCGACCTGCCGCACCAGATTTTCGCCGCGCGCACGCTGGGCATCACGCGCCGCATGGCGCCGGACCTGCTGAAGGACCACCTGTCCGGCATCCTGATCGGGCACGAGCTGGTCTCCGGCCTTGCCCGCACGGGCGACGCGCGCACCGGCGCCACGCCGCTGATCCTGATCGGCGAGGGCGCGCTCTGCCATCGCTACGCCCGCGGGCTGGAGCTGCTGGGCGTTCACCCCGCCGCCCAGCTTGGGAACACGGCTCCCAGAGGGCTGTTCCAGTTCGCCGTTGCCGCCGGCCTGATCGCGCCGGCTGGAGAGGTATCCCGTGACTGACGACCGATTGACCGCGCGCCTCGACGGCGCCTTCGCCACCCTGCCCCTGGTCGCCATCCTGCGCGGCCTGAAGCCGGCGGAGGCGGAGGACATCGCCCGCACCCTCTACGACCGCGGGTTCCGCCTGATCGAGGTGCCGCTGAACTCGCCCGACCCGTTCGACAGCATCGCGGCGATCCGCCGCCTGCTGCCGCCCGACGCGCTGGTCGGCGCCGGCACGGTGCTGGAGGTCGAAGCTGTGAGCCGCCTGAAGGCCATCGGCGCCGATCTGGTGGTGATGCCGCACGCCGACACCGACGTGATCCGCGCCGCGCGGAACGCCGGCATGGCCTGCCTGCCGGGCGTGGCGACGCCGACCGAGGCCTTCGCCGCGCTGAAGGCCGGGGCCTCGGCGCTGAAGCTGTTCCCGGCCGAACTGATCGGACCCAGCGTCATCAAGGCCATGCGCGCGGTGCTGCCCAAGGGCACCCGCCTGCTTCCGGTCGGCGGCATCACGCCGGACACCATGGCGCCCTTCCTGACGGCCGGCGTCGCCGGCTTCGGCCTCGGCTCCGCGCTCTACGCGCCTGGCATGACGGCGGAGCAGGTCGGGGAAAAGGCCGGCCGCTTCGTCGCCGCGTGGGAGGCCCTGCGCGCCGGCTGAACTTCACGCACACGGTTTCCATCGCCCGCAGACGAACGCGGAACGCGCCGCGGGCTTCCCCCACCTTATCCCGCTTTTCACAACCTAAAAGCGAGGGAGAGCGTCCCCATGAAAGGTTACCGTTTCGTCACCGGCATCATCGCCGGCGTTGTGACCTCCGCCAGCCTGCTGGTCGCCGCCCAGGCCGCCGAGTATCCGGCCAAGCAGATCGAGCTGATCGTGCCCTACGCGGCCGGCGGCGGCACCGATCTGGTCGCCCGTTCCTTCGCGGAGGCCGCGAACCGGCACCTGCCGCAGGCGATGGGCGTGGTGAACAAGACCGGCGGCGGCGGCGCGGTCGGCCTGTCGGAGATCATGGCCGCCCGTGCGGACGGCTACAAGATCGGCATGGGC
>JAEZPL010000581.1 GCA_023413605.1 Pseudomonadota bacterium | reverse complement strand
ATGCCGTCCACCACGATGGAGCCTTTCTGGTGCTCCTCCAGACGGTTCAGGCAGCGGATCAGCGTCGACTTGCCCGACCCCGACGGGCCGCAGATCACGATCCGCTCGCCCTTCGCCACCGACAGGTCGATGTCCTTCAGCACGTGGAAGTCGGCGTACCACTTGTGAACGCCCCGGCACTGGACGATGGCCGCGCCATCGGCTTTTTGGGACAGCATCGGATCTCCCCTCATTCGTAGATGGCGGTGACGGTGTCTTCGCCCGCGCGGGCCACGCCGCGGTACATGCCCTCGGTGTTGAAGGGCAGGGCGACGTTGCCGAAGCGGTCCACGGCCACCAGACCGCCGCGGCCGTCCACGCGCGGCAGCTTGTCCATGACCACGCGCCGCGTCGCCTCCTCCAGGCCGACGCCGGTGTATTCCATCAGGGCCGACACGTCGTAGGCGGAGACGGCGCGGATGAAGCTTTCCCCCGTGCCGGTGGTGGAGACGGCGACGGTCGCGTTGTTGGCGTAGCAGCCAGCCCCGACGATGGGCGTGTCGCCGACGCGGCCCGGCCGCTTGTTGGTCATGCCGCCGGTGGAGGTGGCGGCGGCGAGGTTGCCGGACAGGTCCAGCGCCACCGCGCCCACGGTGCCGAACTTGCGGTCGGGGTCGATGGGATCGCCCTTGGAATTGCCGGTGCCGTTGCCTGAGGCCGCCGCCTTGCTCGCCCCGTCATGGTCCAGCAGCATGCCGACACCCGCAGCCTGCGCGCGGCGCAGCTGGTCCAGGCGGTCGGGCGTGGTGAAGTAGCCGGGGTCGACCAACGCGACGCCGTTGGCCGACAGGAAACGCTCCGCCCCGTCGCCGGCCATCAGCACATGGCCCGATTGCTCCATGACGACACGCGCGGCGCGCACCGGGTTGCGCACGCGGGCGACGGAGGCGACGGCTCCAGCGCCGAGCGTGCGGCCGTCCATGACGCAGGCGTCAAGCTCGTGCGTCGCGTCGGCGGTCAGCACGGCGCCGTGGCCGGCGTTGAACAGCGGGCAGTCCTCCAGCCGGACGACCGCCTCCGTCACGGCGTCGAGTGCGCTGCCGCCGTCCGCGAGGATCCGCCGCCCCGCTTCCAGGATGTCCCGCAGGGCGGCGTGGTAGGGCGCGGCGCGCTCCTCGGTCATCGTGCTGCGGGCGATGGTGCCCGCACCGCCGTGGATGGCGATGGCATAGGTGGGAGACATCGAGGGTTCCCGAATTCTTGGAGGGTTGGAGCGGGATCAGTGGGAGGCGGCTTTGGTCTGCCGTTCCAGCCAGGCGCTGTAGCGGGACATGACCAGCCCGAAGGCGAGATAGACGACGGAGATCAGCACGTAGCCCTCAACGTAGAAGGCGCGCCACTCCGGATCGGACAGGGCCAGCTTCACGGAGCCGGTCAGCTCGTACAGGCTGACGATGGTGACCAGCGAGGTGTCTTTCAGCACGCCGATCATCGTGTTGACCGTGGGCGGCACGACGATGCGCAGCGCCTGCGGCAGGACGACCAGCCCGACCGCCCTCGGCGTGTCGAGGCCGAGCGCCGCCGCCGCTTCCCACTGGCCCTTGGGGATGGCCTGAAGGCCGCCCCGCACGACCTCCGCAAGATAGGCGGCGGAGAAGGCGACGATGGCGATCAGGATGCGCAGGGCGATGTCGATCTCCATCCCCGGCGGCAGGAACAGCGGCAGGATGAAGGAGGCGGCGAACAGCAGCGCGATCAGCGGCACGCCGCGCACGCATTCGATGTAGGCGATGCAGGCTCCGCGCACGACCGGCAGGCTGGAGCGGCGGCCGAGCGCCAGCAGGATCCCCAGCGGATAGGCCAGCGTGATGCCTCCGACCGTCAGCAGCAGGGTCAGCGGCAGCCCGCCCCACTGGTCGGTGCCGACCGGGGTCAGGCCAAACACCCCCCCGCCCATCAGCACGAAGAAGGCGACCAGCGCCGCGGCGACGGCGACGGCCAGCTTGCGCCCCCACCAGGGCCGCACCATGGCGGCGCCGATGGCGCCCAGCAGGACGAGCGTCGCCGCCAGGGGACGCCACTGCTCCTCATAGGGGAAGCGGCCGAACAGGATCAGCCGGTGCTTCTCCACCAGCACGCCCCAGCAGGCCCCGGCGTGGTCAAGCGCGCGGCAGGCCGCCGGGTCGGGCTGGACGACCGCGTTCAGAACGGCCCAGTCGAAGACTTCCCAGGCGATCAGCGCGCCGACCAGCAGGATCGCCACGCCGAACGCCCGCGACAGCAGCCCGCCGGAGGCCGCCCCCGGCGGCCAGGGGACCGGCCGGTCCGGGGCCTTGCGCGCGCGCCGCGTCGGCATCGCGAAGAGGTTGAGGACGGACATGCGGCTCAGCGCTCCTGCAACGCGAATTTACGGTTGTAGAGGTTGAGCACCGCCGAGGTCAGCAGGCTCATGGTCAGGTAGACGGCGGCGACGATCAGGATGCACTCCACCGCCTGCCCGTTCTGGTTCATGGAGGTGTTGGCGACCGCCACCACGTCGGGGTAGCCGATGGCCACCGCCAGCGAGGAGTTCTTGGTGATGTTCAGGCTGAGGCTGATGTAGGGCGGGATGATGACCCGCAGCGCCTGCGGCAGCACCACGAGGGTCAGCAGCCGTCCGCGCCCCAGCCCGACCGCCGCCGCGGCCTCCCACTGGCCCTTCGGCACGGCGGCAATGCCGGCGCGCACGATCTCCGCCATATAGGCGGCGTGGTAGAGGGTCAGCGCCGTCAGCAGCGCCAGGAACTCCGGCGACAGGGTGCCGCCCCCGGCGATGGTGAACAGGTTCGCTTCCGGCACCTCGACCGCCAGCGGCGCGCCGAGCAGCAGCGGACCGGCCGCGAAGGCCGCGACGATGCCCAGCAGGGCCACGCCGCCGCCCGCGGTGCACCGTCCCGACGCCTTGCCGACCAGCCAGCCCGTGACCAGCGCCGCCAGGGTGCCCCAGCCCGCGATGGTCCAGCCGAGCCCGGCCAGAGGCGCGGGGAAGCTCAGCCCTTCCTTGCTGAGATAGACGTCGGGAAGCGGGTTCAGCGCATCGGACCCCGGCGGAAGTGCCTGGTTCAGCACGATGTACCAGACCAGCACCTGCACCAGCAGCGGCACGTTGCGCACGATGTCCACATAGCCGGAGGCAAGCGCGCGGACGACGCGGTTTTCCACCAGCCGGCCGATGCCGATCAGCGTGCCCAGCAGCGTGGTCAGCAGGATGGCCGCGACCGACACGCGGATGGTGTTGGCGATGCCCGCCGCGAAGGCGTGAAGGTAACTGTCCCCCGCCTGATAGCCGAGCACCCCTTCGCTGAGCGCGAAGCCGGCGGGCTGGTCAAGGAAGGAGAAACCCAGGCGCAGGTTTCGGATGGCGAGATTGGCTTGCAGGTTGCCCCACAGCCACCACAGGACCGCCAGCAGCCCCAACGCCACCGCCGCCTGGATCGCGACGGCGCGTGGACGCAGCCACGGCCGGTGCAGCATGGCGGTACCCATGCGCATGGAGGTCTCCTTGAATGGGAAGTCGCTCCGCTCCCCTCCGCCGCGCGGCGTGTGGCAGGAACGACCACGGACCGTCATTCCCGCGACGGCGGGAATCCAGGGCATCCCGGGACGTATCCGAACTGCCCTGGTTCCCCGCCGTCGCGGGGATGACGAAACGTTGTGTTGTTTTGCCTGTCCCCTCCAGAGAGGTGACTAAGGGCTCACCGCACCGGCATGGCGTAGAACAGGCCGCCCTTGGTCCAGAGCTGGGTCAGGCCGCGCTCCAGCTTGAGCGAGGAACCGGCGCCCAGGTTGCGGTCGAAGCTGTCGCCGTAGTTGCCGACCTGCTTGATGATGCGGTAGGCCCATTCCTTGTCCATGCCGGCCAGCCGGCCCATGTCCTCCGACGTGCCGAGCAGGCGGGTGATGCCGGGGTCCTTGGATTCCGCCTTCATCTGGTCGACGTTGGCCTGGGAAACGCCGTACTCCTCCGCCTCGATCATGGCGTTCAGGGTCCAGCGGACGATGGTGAACCACTCGTCGTCGCCGCGGCGGACGGCGGGGCCGACCGGCTCCTTGGAGATCATTTCCGGCAGAATGGCGTAGTCGTCCGGGTTGCCGAGGTCCTTGGCGCGCAGGATCGACAGGGCGGTGGCGTCGCCGGTCAGCGCGTGGCAGCGGCCGGACTTCAGCGCCTCGATGGTCGCTTCCTGGTGTTCGAACACCACCGGCTTGAACGACATCTTGTTCGCGCGGAAATAGTCCGCCAGGTTCTTCTCGGTCGTCGTGCCCGCGTCAACGCAGATGGTCGCGCCGTTCAGGTCCTTGACGCTCTTCACCTTCGGGTTCTTGCGGGTGATGAAGGCCTGACCGTCGTAGTAGTTCACGCCGGCCCACAGCAGGCCCAGCGAGGCGTCGCGCGTCATGGTCCAGGTGGTGTTGCGGGCCAGCACGTCGATCTCGCCGGACTGGAGCGCCGTGATGCGCGTGGTGCCGGTGGTGGGGACGTAGCGGACCTTGGACTCGTCACCCAGGACGGCGGTGGCCAGCGCGCGGCAGAAATCGACGTCCATGCCGCTCCACTTGCCCTGGCTGTCGGCGATGGCGAAACCCGGACGCCCGGTGTGGACGCCGCAGTTGACCTGCCCGCGCTCCTTGATGGCGTCCAGCGTCTTGCCGGCCTGTGCGGGCAGGGAGGCCGCGCCGACGGACAGGGCGGCAACGGCGCCGAGCAGCGCGGTCTTCAGCAGTCTCTGACCCATAACATAGTCTCCTGTTGGGCAACGTGGGGCCGTTCGGCGGTGGAACCGCCGCAGCACCCGCATTCTGGTGTTGGTCTCGTCGTCTTTGGTTTCGGCGGTCAGCCCTTGCCCGGCCCCCCTTGGGCGCGGCCGGAATGCAGGTACGGCATGACCTGTTCGGTGAGGTCGGTGAAGGCCTTCAGCGCGTCCTCGCGCTGGTGCACGACGGCGGAGATCAGCGCCTCCACCAGCGTGAAGGCCGCGGCCGCGGAACTGGCCAGCAGCCGGCGTTCCGCAAAGGCGTAGAGCGCCACGTCGGCCAGCGGCACCAGGGGCGAGGTGGGGCCGTCGGTGATGGCGATGATCGAGGCGCCGCGGGCGCGGGCCATGCGGGTGATTTCCACCGTGTCCTTGGAATAGCGGGGCAGGGAGAAGGCCATCAGCACGTCCCCCGCCTCCAGCTTCAGCAGGCGGCGCACCGCCTGTTCCGCCCCGCCCTCGCCGCCGACGAAACGGGCGTCGCGGCAAAAGGGATCGAGCCCGCTGGCGGCGAAGCCGGCGACGTAGGTGCTGACCCCGAAACCCAGCGTGAAGACGCGCGGCGCTGCCAGAATCAGCGACACGGCGCGTTCGCAGGCATCCTCCGGCAGGGCGTCCAGTGTGTTGCGCAGGTTGTTCAGATCCTCGCTCAGCGAGTCCGCGACGATGTTGCCGGCCGTCGCCGACTCGCGCCGGGCGACGCGCAGCCGTTCCACCGGGGCCATGGTGGACTTCAACGTATCCACCAGTTCCGCCCGGAATTCCGCATAGCCGTCGAAGCCCAGCGCGCGGACGAAGCGGTTGGCCGTGGTGATCGACACGCCGGCCGCCTTCGCCAGCTCGTCGATGGTCATGGTCGCCGCGTCGAAAGGCTGGCTCAGCACGAAGTCCGCCGCGCGGCGGTGCGCGTCCGACAGGTCGGGATAGGCCTGCGCGATGCGATCCGCGACGGGCGCGTTCAGGACGGCGGCCTTCAGGGAGTCGGATTGGACGGAACGTTCGTTCGGCATGCGCTTATGAAAATGAATTTTCAGAAATGCTGCAAGCATGAAAATTTAAATTTCACCCCTTGTGAGTACCTCGGTATGCTCCGTAAGCTAGACCGCTGCTTCCACACCGCTCGCGGAGGATTTTTCGTGAAGACTCGTTTGGCCGTTGCGCTTGCCGCCCTGACCGTGACCGTTGCGGCCGGTGCCTCCACCGATGCCAAGGCCGGCATTCTCGACACCGTGAAGCAACGCGGCAGCGTGGTCTGCGGCGTCAGCGGCAAGGTGCCGGGCTTCTCCGTTCCGGACGCGCAGGGCGTGTGGTCGGGCATGGACGTGGATTACTGCCGCGCCGTCGCGGCGGCCGTGTTCAACGACCCGAACAAGGTCACCTTCCGCCCGGTCACCACGACGGAGCGCTTCACCGCGCTGCAGACCGGCGAGATCGACGTGCTGGCCCGCAACACGACCTGGAGCTTCACCCGCGACGCCAACCTGGGCATCGAGTTCGTCGGCGCGAACTTCTACGACGGCCAGGGCTTCATGGTCAGCAAGCAGCTGGGCGTGAAAAGCGCCAAGGAACTGAACGGCGCCAGCATCTGCATCCAGACCGGCACGACGGCGGAGCAGAACATCGCCGACTTCTTCGCGGCGAACAAGCTGACCTTCAAGCAGGTGGTCTTCGAATCCTCCGACGAGGCGGCGAAGCTGTACGACACCGGCCGCTGCGACGTGTACACCACCGACACCTCGGGCCTTGCCGCCCGCCGCACCACCCTGTCGAAGCCGGCCGACCACGTCATCCTGCCGGAGGTCATCTCCAAGGAGCCGCTCGGCCCGTCGATCCGCGCCGGCGACCCGCAGTGGGCGAACATCGCCAAGTGGGTGCTGTTCGCCCAGATCAACGCGGAGGAGCTGGGCGTCACCTCGGCCAACGTCGACGAGATGCGCCAGTCCAAGAACCCCGACGTGCGCCGCCTGTTGGGCAGCGACGAGGCTCTGGGCAACGAGCGCTGGGGCCTGGAGCGCGACTGGGCTTACCGTGTCGTGAAGCTGGTCGGCAACTACGGCGAGGTGTTCGAGCGCAACGTCGGCGCCAAGACCCCGCTGGGGCTGGAACGCGGCATCAACCAGCTGTGGACCAAGGGCGGCCTGATGTACGCCCCGCCGGTGCGCTGACACTACGTCGCCCTGAGTCCCCTCTCCCCTCTGGCC
>JAEZPL010000573.1 GCA_023413605.1 Pseudomonadota bacterium | reverse complement strand
ATGGGGAACAGCCAGTTCTTCGGGAAGGGCAGGATGTCGGCCATCGGGCAGACGACCAGCCGCTTCAGCCGCGATTCGGCGAGCATGCGGGCCATCTTGTCGTACAGGACCTTCACGTCCAGCGTGACCATCATGTCGATGCCGCTGTCGGCGATCTGGTGCTGCAACTCCCGCTCCGCGTAGAGCGGGTTGAAATTCACCACGATGCCGCCGGCCTTCAGGACGGCGAAGAAGCAAATCACGTAGTACGGCGTGTTCGGCAGGAACAACCCGACCCGCACGCCCTTTCCCACCCCGGCGTCCTGGAAACCCTTGGCCGCGCGGTCCACCAGCCCGGCGATCTCGCCGTAGGTCGAGCGCTTGCCCAGGAAGTCGAGGACGGGCCGGTCGGCGAAGCGCACCGCCGAGTCGTCCCACAGCGCAACCAGGGACTGCGCCGGCAGCGGGGCGTTCCAGTCGATGTCCGGGGGATAGCAGCGGTCCCAGGGATGATCCGGCAGGCTGCAGGCGGCTTCGCCCATGGATGTCCTCCCTTGCGTTTTTTCCATTTTCGCGGCCATTCGGCAGCGGCACTCTTTTGCGGCGATTGTAACCCCTTTTCTGGCGAAATGGTCCACGACATGCGCGGCCGCAAGGCCGCAAGCCGTGGTCTTCGACGCTGCACCGCGGCATGAGCGGCAGTGCTCGACCGGTTCCGCGCGCAGGAACCGAAGCAAAAATTACACTGGAGGCCCTATTATTTCTGTGGCTACTATCCTGTTCGGCGAGTCGATCCGCAATGATCGGCGGCGCCGGACTGGTGCAACCGCGCGCGGCGCCTCGGCCGGAGGGTACGGAACCTTGTCCCGCCACGATCCTCATGCCATTCCGTCCTTCTCCCCGTCCCTGCATGAAGGCATCCGGACGCGGGCGCACGTCAAATGGTTCAACCTGTCCAAGGGCTTCGGCTTCGTGGCGCCGGAAGACGGGTCGCCCGACGCGTTCCTCCACGTCTCCGTTCTGAACCGCATCGGCCTGCATGAGATCGGCGACGGAGCGGAGGTGCTGTGCCAGATCGTGGACGGCGGCAAGGGCCCCCAGGTCGCCCACATCCTGGAGGTGCTGAGCGAAGGCAACCCGGCCGAGCAACGTTCCCGCCCGCCCGCGGAGCGGCGGGAGGCGCCGTCCGGGCCGGAGACGGAGCTGACCGGCACCGTGAAATGGTTCAAACCCGACCAGGGCTTCGGCTTCGTGACGGCCGACGACGGGGCCAAGGACGTGTTCGTCCACAAGAGCGTGCTGCGCCGCTGCAGCCTGCTGGACCTGGAAGCCGGCCAGCGCGTCCACATGCGCGTGCGGGAAGCACCGAAGGGCCGCGAGGCCGCCTGGGTCGTCCTGCTCTGATGGCGGGGCTGCCTTGACCGCAGACTTGGGCCGCGACACCGATAATCGGCATTTTCGGTAAGATTTTCCTGTTATAGTCGGACAGCACGCGCCCACCGGGCCTTGACGGAGCCGCAGCCCATGCCCCTGTCCGGCATCACCGCCTTCCAGCCCCCCGGCGACGCCGACCGGCGCGCCGTTGCGGACGGCGTGCGATCCGACGGCAGCTATTTCGATCCGGAATTCGAAGCCTATGTCGTGCCCGTGGTGCTGGGCCATCATCGCATCTCCAGCCGCGCGGACGACATGCTGGTGACGACGCTGGGGTCCTGCGTGGCAGCCTGCATCCACGACCCTGTGGCGCGGGTCGGCGGCATGAACCACTTCCTGCTGCCCGGCACACCGGCCGGCGGCGAGAGCTTCGGCATCGCCACCCGCTATGGCAGCGTGGCGATGGAACGGCTGATCAACGACCTGATGGCGCGCGGCGCGCGGCGCGACCGCCTGGAGGTGAAGCTGTTCGGCGCCTCCCGCGTCATCGACACCAGCCTGGACGTAGGCTCCGCCAACGCGGCTTTCGCCCTGGACTATGTGCAGCGGGAAGGACTGGCGCTGGCCGGCCAAGACCTGGGCGGCGCCACCGGCCGGCGCATCCACTTCTTCCCCACCACCGGCCAAGCCTTCCGCCGCATGCTGCGGCCGGAAACGGAACGCGAGACGCTGCATCGGGAGATGGACTACCTGACCGCCCTGAAGCGGACCCCCGTGGAGGGGGAGATGGAGCTGTTCGACCGGCGGTGAGGCTTTGCCGTGGTCCTTCATCACTGCAAGGGCATCATCGCAAGGCGTCCGCCGCCTCCCACACCATCCATTCGGCCTGTCCGCCGTCCTCGCCGTCGGTGAAGACGGCGATGGTCAGCGGCTCCGCGCCGGGGAAGTGGTAGGCGACCGGCGTGCAGCCCGGCCCGCCGCCCGTGTGGCCCCAGCAGGGGCCGGCCTGCGCGTCAAGCTCCACCATCAGGCCGAGGCCGTAGCCCGGCTCCACCCACGGGCGCCCACGCATCGAGCCGGGGACCGGTTCCGCCGCGGTCATGCGGGCCAGCAGGGCCTCCGGCAGCAGGCCGCCGGTGAACAGGCCGTGCAGCAGGCGGGCGGTGTCCAGCGCGGTGGCGGCCACGACGCCGTGCGAGACCCAGCCCGGATGGTAGAGTCCGGCGACCTTCAACGGCACCGCTTCCCCGCCGAGATAGGCGCTGGGACCGAAATGCAGGCTGGCGAGGTCGTCGCGGCGCGTCGGGACCGACCAATCGGACAGGCCGAGAGGGGCGAACAGTTCGCTCCGCAGAAGCTCGGCGAAGGGAGCGCCGGTCGCGCGTTCCAGCACCCGCCGGACCAGCAGGTACCCGATGTTGGAGTAGGAAAAGTCCTGCCCCGGCGGGGCGAACAGCTGGTCGGCGCGGCAGAAGGCCAGGAACTCGTCGTCCGTCCAGGGCTCCGCCCCCGCCCGCACGGCGGCGTGGTACTTGGGCATGCCGCCGTAGTTGTACAGGCTCGCGCGGTGCATCAGCACCTGGGCCAGGGTGATCCGGCCGGCCGGCGCGAAGTCCGGCAGCCAGCAATCCAGCGGCGCGTCGAGGTCGAGCACGCCCCGCGCCGCCAGACGCAGCGCCGCCGCCGCGGTCATCGTCTTGGTAATGCTGTAGGTCAGGAACCGTGCCGATTCCGGCGGAGCCGCTTCCCCGTCGCGGGCGAGGCCGACCGACCAGGCGCGGTTTCCGGCACAGACGGCCAGCACCGCGCCCCGCGCGGCCAAAGGGCCGGAGCCTTCGTTCAGCAGGTCGATCAGGCGGGACGCGGCGGGTTCGGCGGTCAGGCGACGGTCTCCTTCCGGCAACGAAGATTACAAGAACAATGGGCTTAAACAACAAAGGCCCCCGGAGAGGGGGCCTTTGCTGCGTCGATCAGTCGCGCTTCACCGTGTCGGCGTCCAGCGCCGCCTGGGCGGCGGCGAGGCGCGCGATCGGCACGCGGTAGGGCGAGCAGGACACATAGTCGAGCCCGACCTTCTCGCAGAAGGAGATGGAGGCCGGGTCGCCGCCATGTTCGCCGCAGATGCCGAGCTTGATGTTCGGACGGACCTTGCGGCCACGCTCCGTGGCGATGGCGATCAGCTCGCCCACGCCGTCCTGGTCCAGCGTCTGGAACGGGTCGTGTTCCAGGATGCCCTGGC
>JAEZPL010000513.1 GCA_023413605.1 Pseudomonadota bacterium | reverse complement strand
TCCTGCTGCTGTTCCTGGTGCTGCCGCTCGTTTCCGTGTTCGTGGAGGCGCTGAGCCGTGGTGTCGGGGCCTATTGGGACGCGCTGATCGAACCCGACGCGGTGGCGGCCATCCAACTGACGCTGATCGTGGCGGCCATCGCCGTGCCGGCGAACCTGCTGTTCGGCGTGGCGGCGTCCTGGTGCATCGCGAAGTTCGATTTCCGCGGCAAGGACCTGCTGATCACGCTGATCGATCTGCCCTTCTCGGTGTCGCCGGTCATCTCCGGCCTGATCTACGTGCTGATGTTCGGGGCGCACGGCGTGCTGGGGCCGTTCCTGAAATCGCAGGGCATCCAGATCATCTTCGCCGTGCCGGGCCTCGTGCTCGCCACCATCTTCGTGACCTTCCCCTTCGTCGCGCGCGAGCTGATCCCGCTGATGCAGGAGCAGGGATCGGAGGAGGAGGAAGCGGCGCTGGTGCTGGGCGCCAGCGGCTGGCAGACCTTCTGGCGGGTGACGCTGCCGAACATCAAGTGGGGCCTGCTGTACGGCGTGCTGCTGTGCAACGCCCGCGCGATGGGCGAATTCGGCGCCGTGTCCGTCGTGTCCGGCCACATCCGTGGCGAGACCAACACGATGCCGCTGCACGTCGAAATTCTTTACAACGAATACAACTTCGTCGCCGCCTTCTCGGTGGCCTCGGTGCTGGCCATGCTTGCCCTCGTCACGCTGGTGGCGAAGACGGTGCTGGAGTGGCGCTTCGGGGCCGAGTTGGCTGCGGCCCGGCATTGAGGCGATGTGAGCCATGGCGATCCAGATTAACGGCATCACCAAGCAGTTCGGCCATTATTGCGCGCTCGACGCGGTGGACCTGGAGGTGCGCTCGGGCGAGCTTCTGGCCCTGCTCGGGCCGTCTGGCTCGGGCAAGACGACGCTGCTGCGCATCATGGCGGGGCTGGAGCACGCCGACTCCGGCAGCCTCCAGCTTCACGGGGAAGAGGCGCTGGGCCTCAGCCCGCGGGAACGGCAAGTCGGCTTCGTCTTCCAGCACTACGCCCTGTTCCGCCATATGACGGTGTTCGACAACGTCGCCTTCGGTCTGAAGGTGCGCCCGCGGGCGCAGCGCTTCACCCGGACGGAGATCAAGCGCCGCGTCATGGAACTGCTGGAGCTGGTGCAGCTTGCCCATTTCGCCGACCGCTATCCGGCGCAGCTTTCGGGCGGACAGCGGCAGCGCGTGGCGCTGGCCCGCGCGCTGGCCATCGAGCCTAAGGTGCTGCTGCTGGACGAGCCCTTCGGCGCCTTGGACGCCAAGGTCCGCAAGGAGCTGCGGCGCTGGCTGCGCAAGCTGCACGACGACATCCACATCACCTCCGTCTTCGTGACGCACGACCAGGAGGAGGCGCTGGAACTGGCCGACCGCGTGGTGGTGATGAGCCAGGGCCGGATCGAGCAGGTGGGCAGCCCGGCGGAGGTTTACGACCACCCGACCTCGGCCTTCGTGTACGAGTTCCTGGGACAGGTGAACCGCTTCGACTGCACGGTGACCGACGGCGTGGCGCGGACGTCCAACGGCGCCCTGTCGATCCAGACGGACGGCGCCATTCAGGGGCCGGCCATCGCCTACGTCCGCCCGCACGACCTGGGTCTCAGCCCCAGCGCCGGCGGCCCCGGGCGCGTGTCCGGCATCCACGTCGTCGGCCCCGATGCGCGCATCGAGGTGGACCTCGCCGGCCTGTCGCTGGAGGCGGAAATGGACCGCGAACGTCTGTCCTTCCTGGGCCTCAACCCCGGCGACCGCTGCGCCGTGCACATCGACCGCGCGCGGGTCTTCCCGCGGCGGTAAGGGACCGCGCTCCTCGGCGTTGGGAGAAGGCGCTCGCGTTGGCTCCTCCTCCCAACCTCCCTCACGTCCCTCCGACGATTTTCGCGACTCCCTCGCGGAAGGCCGTGGCGCCGCCGTTGGCCGGGTGGCGCACGGCGGGCACCTCCTTGCCGAAGCCGGACAGCCGGCGCCGCGCCGTCTCGCCCACGGCGATGACCTTGGACCGCGGGAACAGAGCCAGGAAGGCGTCCAGGATGTCCGCCTGCTCCTCCACCTCGCGGTCGGTGGGCGTTCGGTTGGTCAGCGGCTCGTTCGGCCGGTGCGGGTGGAAGGCAAAGCTGTTCCACAGCACGAAGCGGTCGGCCGGCAGGCCCAGCCCCAGCAGGGTCGTCCACACGATGGTTGCGGTCGGCTCGCAGAAGCCGCCCTTGCGTTCCGCTGCGCTGCGGGCGATGGCCTCGGCGCTGGTGCGGCGCTTCGGGCCGGCGAAGACGAATTCCGGCGAAACCTGCGGCTTGGCGCCCAGCAGCGTGCGCTCGCAGGTCATCGGCACGCCGCTGAAGCGGGCGCCCTGGTAGCCCACGGCCTCGGCGATCAGCACCAGTTCGGCCCGGTCGAGCCGGGCTTCCAAATAGGCTTGCAGATGGGCGGCCCGCTGCGCGGGCGCATCGCGGCCGACGTCCACGCCGGGCGTCCAATCGGTCCAGGGGCGAAACACGCCGGGGCCGACGGTGCGGCGCCGCAAGGTCTTCAGAAAACTGTCCAGCGCGGTCACGGCGTTCCTCTGCCCGTTCCATCGAAAAAGGGGTGCCCGCCGGGGGCCGGTCTCGAAATCGGCGGCGGCATTGCCAAGCGGGCGTGGCCGCTTCGACCATAGCGCAGCCTTTGCTCGTCAAGTGGAGCTAATTCCGAAGGCCGTGTTGCAACACCATTGCATTCTGACGGTCGCCGCTCCCGCCTTGTTGTCCCTTCCGCGTTGCACCCAAAGCTGGAGACGTGGATGACGAACCCGGGACTGACCGAAGCGCCCCGGCGAGACGGAGCACGGGTGGGGGCGCGGGTCGGATCGCGCGCGTCCTTCCCATCCACGGTGATGGCTCTGCCCCTGGCGGTCACGCTGCTTTTGCTGCTGCTGCCCCTGGCCCTGGTGGACATGCCGCCGCTGCTCGACTACCCGAACCATCTGGCGCGGGTGGACGTTCTGCTGAACTTCCGCACCGATCCGTTCCTGGCCGAGCATTACACGGCATCGCTGACCCCGGTGCCGAACCTGTTGATGGAAGCGGTGATGCTGCCGCTGGCCAGCATGCTGCCGCTGTACGTCGCGGGACGGCTGTATGTCGCGCTGGCCGTCGTGCTGACTCTGGTTGGCGTGGTGATGCTGCACCGGACGCTGTTCGGCCGCTGGAGCCTGTGGCCGCTGTGCGGGGCGCTGTTCATCTACAACGCCACGCTGATCGGCGGCTTCATGAGCTTCTCGCTCGGCATCGCCTTCCTGCTGATCGGCCTGTCCTTGTGGATCGGGCTGGAAGGGAACCGCTGGCAGCTGCTGGTCGGGGCGGTGTTTGCCCTGTTCCTGTATTTCTCCCACGCCATCGTGCTGGGATCATACGCGCTCTGCCTGTTCGGGGTGGAGGCGACGAAGTACATCGGCCCCGGCCGGAAGCCCTTCACGATCGCCAACCTGGGGCGCGACGCGCTTCGCTTCGCGGCGCTGCTGATCGTCCCGGTGCTGCTGTTCGGCCTGACGGTCGGCATGCAGCTGATCCATTCCGACGCAACGGCGGTGGGCGCCAAGGACCACTCCGCCCTGCTCGTTCTGAAGCAGATCTACTGGCGCCTGAAGAAGCTGACCGAGCTTCGGCAGTGGGGCTACCGGGTGCACGACATGCTGTCGCCGGTGCTGAACTACAACACGCTGCTCGACACCGCGACCTTGCTGCTGGTGGCGGGCGGTATGGTGCTGGCCGCGCTGATGCGGCGGTTGCAGGCGTCGAAGGCGATGCTGCTGACGGCCGGCCTGTTCGCCATCTGCTTCTTCGTCGTCCCGGACCCGTTCTTCGGCACCTACTTCGTCTCCATCCGCTTCTGGATCCTGGCGGCGTTGCTGCTGGTCGCCGGCACGGACGTGCGGTTCGGCAGCCCGCGCGCGGCGGCGGCCTTCGCGGTGGGGCTGCTGGCCCTGCTGGGACTCCGCACCGGGGTGCTGATCAACAACTGGTACGGCTATCAGGACGACGTGGCCGACCTGCGCCGGGCCATGGAGCGGATCGAGCCGGGGCGCAGCGTCCTGCTCGTCTGGGCGGGCCGGGAGGCGGCGCCGGGCTGCTGCAACACGCGCGAGTTCGTGGTGACCCAGCCGCCCTGGCGCTCCGCCCTGGTGGCGCTGCCCAGCCTGATCCATCTGCCGTCGCTGATCACCATCGAACGGCGCGCCTTCGTCCCCACCCTGTTCAGCCATCCGGGCAAGCAGCCGCTGACGGTGACGCAGCCCTATCGGGACCGCTGCATGTCGATTTATGAGGGCGTGCCGGTGGATGTGCGTCTGCTGGCCCATCCGGAAAAGGCCGACCAGCGCGACCTTGTGGAGCCCTGTCCGCACTACATCGGCTGGCGCGACAAGTACGACTACGTGCTGCTGATGTTCTCCAACACCTTCCATCAGGCCGGCCTGCCGAAGCCGCCGGGCGTGGAGGAACAGTACCGTGGCGAGGTCTTCGACCTGTGGAAGGTGCAGAAGCCTTAAAAAAACCGATGCCTTACCAATCCAAAGTTCTTCCGACGCGGGAAGGGTGAAATCACCACGGAGACACGGAGGAAATGCTCTCTGGGCGGGGTCAAGCGGTCGTCGCGCCAGCCACTTGTCGTCCTCCCCTACCGATGGATTGGAGCCGTCCGTCCAACGCCTCGGCGGGAGTTTTCCAGCCGAGGGCTTGGCGTGGCCTTGAGCTCGGGGCGAGGGCGACGGCGGTCAGGGGCTTGGCGTCATGCACGGTGAGATCGCTCCCTTTGGGGAAATCCTGGCGCCGCAGCCCATCGGTGAGGTTTATGCGCAGCCGCGTCTGTCCGCATGAAGGGACGCGGCTTCCCGGGACTCTCTTTGTGCCTCGGTGGTGAATTTTTCCTCCACTTCGAGAACGGATCACCCACGCCTCCATCCGGTCATCCCGGTGCGGGAGGCGCGTCGTTTTCCCTCTTGATATGCTCATAACGAGCATTTATGGTTTTGCTCATACAGAGCATTAAGGGATGCGTCATGTCCGCCACTAGCGCTCTCGCCTACACACCTGACATCGCCGAGGCCACGCGGCCGATCTACGAGCGCGTGAAGCGCGTGATCCCCGCCGTGGAATGGCCGTTCCACGCCCCGCTCGTGCACGAGATCAACCGCCTGAAGCGGGAGCGGAACGCCGTCATCCTGGCCCACAACTACCAGACGCCGGAGATCTTCCACGGCGTGGCCGACATCGTCGGCGACAGCCTGGCGTTGGCCGCCAGGGCCACGCAGACCGACGCGGACGTGATCGTGCTGGCCGGCGTGCATTTCATGGCGGAGACGGCGAAGCTGCTGAATCCGGCCAAGACCGTGCTGATCCCGGACACCGGGGCCGGCTGCTCGCTCGCCGAATCGATCACCGCCGCCGACGTGCGACTGCTGCGCGAACGCTATCCGGGCGTGCCGGTCGTCGCCTACGTCAACACCTCGGCCGAGGTGAAGGCGGAGGTGGACATCTGCTGCAC
>JAEZPL010000512.1 GCA_023413605.1 Pseudomonadota bacterium | reverse complement strand
GTTCCGCGCGCCGCAGGGCCAGCAGGGCGCGGTGCAGGGCCAGCGTGGAGTTTGCGTCGGCGCTCCGCGCAGCGACGTTCACGCGCTGCCAATCGGCGCCCAGGGGCAGCCAGGGCTCGCCGGTGGTGAAACCGGCGTTCGGGCCGCCGTCCCAGGGCATGGGCGTGCGCGCCGGGTCGCGGCCGAGGCCCAGGCCGGGGATGTTCCTTTCCCATGGATCCTGCACGCGGTCGGGCGGGATGGGCACGTCGGTCATGCCGATCTCCTCCCCCTGGTAGAGCGTCGGCGTGCCGCGCAGGGTCAGCAGCAGCATGGCCGCCACCCGCGCCTGCCCTGGACCCAGCCGGCTCGCCACACGGGAACGGTCGTGGTTGCCCAGCACCCAGTTGGGCCAGCCGCCTTCCGGCAGCGCGTCCTCATACTGATCGATCAGCGCGGCCAGGGCCTTGGCCTCCCACGGCGTGGACAGCAGGTGGAAGTTGAAGGGAAGTTGGAAGCCCGACAGGTCCGTCCCGTAATAGGCCATCAGCCGGTCGATGGGCAGGTACGCTTCCCCGATCAGCAGGCGATCGCCGGGGTAGGCATCCACCACGCGCCGCATGGCGGCGATGGCGTCGTGCACCTCCGGCTGGTCCATGGTGTGGACGCGGACGACGCGGCGGGTCGGGGACATGCCCTCGCGCCAGCCGGGGTTGGGCGGGTTGTCGCGAAGCCGCTCGTCCTCGATCAGGTGGTGGATGGCGTCCACGCGGAACCCATCCACGCCGCGGTCGAGCCAGAAGCGCAGCACCTCCAGCATCGCATCCCGCACCGCCGGGTTGCGCCAGTTCAGGTCCGGCTGCTCCTTCAGATAGGCGTGGTAGTAGTATTGGCCGGTCGCCTCGTCCCATTCCCAGGCGCTGCCGCCGAATTCCGACAGCCAGTTGCTGGGCGGCCCGCCATCCGGGGCCGGATCGCGCCAGACGTACCAGTCGCGCTTCGGATCGTCGCGCGACGACCGGCTGGCGAGGAACC
Source organism: Pseudomonadota bacterium (assembly GCA_023413605.1). Lineage (GTDB taxonomy): Bacteria > Pseudomonadota > Alphaproteobacteria > Azospirillales > Azospirillaceae > Azospirillum. The sequence continues at coordinate 8,681 of JAEZPL010000512.1, read as the reverse complement.
AGGGATGTTGGTCGGACGTGTGGTTCGGTACGTAATCCAGGATGACCTTCAGCCCGCGCCGGTGCGCCTCCGCGACCAGCCGGTCGAAATCCTCCATCGTGCCGAACAGCGGGTGGATGCCCGTGTAGTCCGACACGTCGTAGCCGAAGTCGGCCATGGGCGACGGGTAGATCGGGGAGATCCACACCGCATCCACCCCCAGCGCCGCCAGATGGTCGAGCCGCGCCAGAAGCCCCGGCAGGTCGCCGACGCCGTCCCCGTTCGAATCCTGGAAGGAGCGCGGGTAGACCTGATAGATCACCCCGCTCTGCCACCACACCGCTCCGCCCGCCATGCGGCCCTCAGCCGATCAGCAGGGATTCCGCCCCGTCGATCCAGACGGGGGTGCCGGTGATGTGCCTGGACCGGTTGGAGGCCAGGAACAGCGCCAGTTCCGCGACGTCGAAGCTGCTGCCCGCCTTGCCGCCGGTCAGGGGGACCTCGCCCTTCGGGTATTCGGCGGGTTCCTCGGCCTTTTCCGTGTTGCGGGACTGGGTGTTCTCCTGGATCTCGGTGTCGATCATGCCGGGGCAGATCGCGTTGATGCGGATGCGGTGCTTGGCCAGTTCCAGCGCCAGCATCTGCACCATCGCCACCTGGGCGGCCTTGGTGCAGGAATAGGCGGTGGCGCCCGCGTTGCTGAACACCCGCGTGCCGTTGATCGAGGCGGTGACCAGGATCGACCCGCCGCCGGCCTTCTTCAGATGAGGCACGGCGTGGTGCAGGGTCAGGTAGGTGCCGCGCAGGTTGGTGTTGATGGTGCGGTCCCACTCATCCGGCGTCAGTTCGTCGATGGGCGCCCAGACGCCGTTGATGCCGGCGTTGGCGAAGACGATGTCGAGCCGCCCGTATTCCTGCGCCAGCCGGCCGATGGCCTGCTTCATCGCCGCGTCGTCGGCGACGTCGGCGACCAGCGGAATGGCCTTGCCGCCGGCCGCCTTGATCTCGTCGGCGGTCTTGCGGATCTCGTCCTCGGTGCGGCTCAGCACGCCGATGCTCGCCCCGGCGCGGGCGAACAGCACCGCCGCGGCCTTTCCGATGCCCGACCCGGCGCCGGTGACCAGCGCGACCTTCCCTTTCAGTTCCCCGTTCTGCTCCATCCGGCTGGCTCCGTTGCTGCGATTTCCAGCCAACCGGTGGAACGGGAAGCGGTTCCCTTAGGAACCCGTGCGCGCCACCGCGACGCGGGCGGCCGGCGATTTCCGGTTCACCAGATAGATGCCGACGCAGACCAGCGCCATCGCCAGGGCCAGGGTCTCGCTGATCCGCTCCCCCAGCAGCAGGGCGCCGGACAGCACGCCGAACAGCGGCGTCAGGAAGGTGAAGGCCGACAGACGGCCCGCCGGGTAATGGGCGATCAGCCAGAACCACGCGAGGTAGGAGGCAAAGGCGACCACCACGATCTGGAAGACCAGGCAGGCCAGCACCGTGGGCGTGAGCGCCGTCACCCCGCTTTCCGCCAGCAGCAGGGAGCCGAGCGGCATCATCACGGCGGAGACGGCAAGCTGGTAGAACAGCACCTTCGTCGGGCTGGCCTTCACCAGCTTGGTTCCCTTGATCAGCAGGGTCGTGGCGGCCCACAGCACGGCCGCGGCCAGGACCATAAGGTCGCCCAACAGCTCCCGCCCGGTGGGCAGGCGCAGCCCTTCCGCGAAGGCGACGGCCACGCCCGCGAAGGCGCACAGCAGACCAACGGCCTGGATCGCCCGCATCCGCTCCCCGGGAATCAGCAGATGCGCGCCGACCGCCACGAGGAAGGGTGCGGTGTAGAGGAACAGGATGCTGCGCGAAACGGTCGTGTAGGCCAGGCCCCAGTAGATCAGCAGGAACTCCGCCCCGAACAGCAGCCCGGCCATCAGGCCGAGGCCAAGCGTCCCGTCACGCTCGAACAGGCGGACACCGCGCGCCGCCGACCATCCCCACAGCAGAAGCACCGCCCCCACCGAGCGCAGGCCCCCTTGCAGCACCGGCGACACGCCCACCATGGCGATCTTGATGGTGGCCTGCTGCAAACCCCAGAGCAGGCATAAGAGCACCAGCCCCGCCGCCGCGGTGCCGTCCAGTTCGGTTCGACGTTCGGTCATCATCAAATTTCCGGCAAGGCCGCACCCGCAAAGGCGGCGTCGCCTTTCCTCCCGATGGTATTTTTGTTCGACGGGCAGAATGGGTCATCACCGAACATCGGGTCAAATGACGGCTGCTGGGGGCAGACCCGGCAATTTCAGGGCCGTGCCCGCATCGGCAGCTTCGGATTTGTGCGTCGTAATATGCAGACATGCTGATAAAGCACGCCTCGACCGCTCTCAATGGCCCATAGTGTCCGGGCATTTTGCAAAGCCTGATAACAAGAGGAAGAGACGTGATTCACAAGATCCTGGACAAGATCGACCGTATGGTCGCGCAGAAGCGCGCGAGCGGCGAACTTGATGCGTGGATCGACGGCGGCTCCGCACGGCGTTACTGCAAGCAAATGACCGCTTCACAGAAGCATTACTATCCAGCGTTGCTGCTGTATCTGGAGCAACGCGTCGGGCGAGCCGAAATCGGCTGATCGCCCTGAGCGAACGATTCACCACGGAGACACAGAGGGCACAGAGATTGGCGTCGCCGTGAGGACCACCGCAAGAAGCGGAAATCTCTTCGGTGATTCTCCGTGTCTCTGTGCCTCCGTGGTGAAAGTGTTTTCTGCGCGACGGTGTCCAATGACGCAGTTATCCCGCGCGGGATACGACGAGGCGTTCCAGTTTGCCAAGCGTTTGCTGCCCCAGTTCCTGGGCACCGAAGCCCTTCGCCTCCTGGAACTCGGCAGCCGTGCTGAACACCATGCCCAGCGTCACCTTCGTTGCCCCGTCCTGATCCTCGAAGGAGGCCCAGGCGTCGGCGTGTTTCGGCCCATCCTCACCCCAAAGCAGCGTGTAGCCGATTCTTTCCTCGGCCCGGACCTCACCGTAACGATGGTGGTTCGGGAAGACGGTGCCATCCGGCGCGATCATGTCGAAGACCCATTCGCCGCCCGCCCGCAGGTCGATCCGCGTCGTCCGGCAGGAGAATCCATCCGGCCCCCACCACTGCGGCAGCGTCTCGGGGTTCATCCACGCACCCCAGACCACGGTTCGCGGCGCCTGGATCACGCGCTCCAGCACCATGGTCCGCTCTGCCACGCCCGCGAGATTGTCCAGCCCCGCGCCAAAGCCTTGCCGGTATCCCGCCTCCATAGGCTCGGCCAGCGAGGAAAGCTGTACGGTCACGACCAGCCGGCTGCGCTCGGCCGTGCCTGAGAAATCCGCCGTCACCAGCGCGGCCGATTGCGTCACGCGCCCGCTTGAAACCACCTCGTAATTCACGCTGCGCAGCGCCGGCTGCAATTCCAGCCAGCCAACCTCGCAACGGATGTCCGGCTGCCCCTTTGCCTTGCAGAGCGAAACCTCGCGTCCGCCCACCCTGCTGTCGGCCTCCAGAAATTCCACGGTGACCGACGGCGTGGGCGCGGCCCATACCGCCCGCGCGGCCGGGACCGTCCAAGCCTGCCACAGCACCGATAACGGCGCCGGCACGTCCCGCTCGAAGGTCAGCGTCGCGAAACGCTCCTTCCCGTCCTTTGGCGCCGTGCGGGCCCTGCGGGTCGAATCCGGATCCTGCGTCATTTTTCGCGCTCCTTCATCACGTTCATCACAAAGGCGTCCAACCGATCGAGCCGGGCTTCCCAGATGGCCCGCTGTTCATCCAGCCATGTCCGAACCGGGTCCAAAGCCTCCGGCACGATAGCGCAGGTGCGTGTTCGCCCGTCCTTGGAGGTGGAGATCAGCCCTGCCTCCTCCAGCACGGAAAGGTGCCGCATCACCGTGGGCAGACGCAGTCCCGTGGGACCGGCCAGATCCGTGACCCGCGCAGGTTCTTCAGCGAGCCGGGTCAGGATCGACCGGCGGGTCGGATCGGCGAGCGCGTGGAAGATCAGCGAGAGATCGTGATCATGCTTAGCCATATCGCTAACTAACGCCCGCCCGCCGATGGCGCAAGCGAAAACTTAGTCAACGCGCTAAGTTTTTGCCGCCCATCAGGGAGAGGTGGAAAGCCCCACGCCTTGATCGGGCCGTCGGTGGTGGGGCGGGATCCCCGACCCCGTCGGGGACACGCTTTTTCGCGCAAGGCCTCCGGCCGATGAACATCGGCCGGAGGCGGGCGTTGATCGAGCTTCCGCGGGGCAGCCCAGGGGCGAGACGGCGGATCGACGAGCGTTTTCCGCCCCCCTCTTACCCCGCCGCAGGTACCTGCGCCGGCTGCATGGTGCCGGTCTGCTGGTGGCGCAGGTGCCAGGAAAAGGCCTCTTCCAGCAGGTGCGGGGTGTGGCCGCCGCGCTGGAGGGCGCGCCGGTGATAGTCCATCGCCAGTTCGCGGTAGCTGGGGTGGACGCAGTTGCGGATGATCGTCTCGGCACGCTCCCGCGGGGCGAGGCCGCGCAGGTCGGCAAGGCCGACCTCGGTCACCAGCACGTCAACGTCATGCTCGTTGTGGTCGGTGTGGGTGACCATCGGCACGACGCTGGAAATCGCCCCGCCCTTCGCCAGCGACTTGGTGACGAAAATGGCGAGGTGACAGTTGCGCGCGAAGTCACCGGAGCCGCCGATGCCGTTCATCATCTGCGTGCCGTTGACGTGGGTGGAGTTCACGTTGCCGTAAATATCGCACTCCAGCGCCGTGTTGATGCCGATCACGCCCAGGCGGCGGATGACCTCCGGATGGTTGGAGATTTCCTGCGGGCGCAGCAGCAGGCGGCCCTTGTAGCTGCCGATCTTGGGCAAAATCTCCGCGTACTTCCCGGCGCTCAGCGTGATGGAGGAGCCGGAGGCGAAATTCAGCTTGCCGGCGTCGAACAGCTCGAACGTGCTGTCCTGCAACACCTCGCTGTACATGGACAGGTCGTGGAACGGGCCGTCGATCAGCCCGTGCAGCACGGCGTTGGCGATGGTGCCGATGCCGGCCTGCAAGGGGTTCAGCGACCGGCCGAGCCGGCCCTGCCGCACCTCGCGGTCCAGGAACTCGATCAGATGGCCGGCGATGTCCCGCGTCTCCTCGTCGGGCGGCAGGATGGTCGCGCTGCTGTCCTGCTTGCGCGTCACCACGATGGCCGCGATCCGCGACGGATCGATGGGGATGTAGGGAAGGCCGGCGCGGCTTTCCGCGGTGACCACCGGGATCGGCTCGCGGAAGGGGCGGCGCGTCGGGATGTAGACGTCGTGCATGCCCTCCAGTTCCAGCGGCTGGGTCAGGTTCAGCTCGACGATGATCTTTTCGGCCAGGATCGCGAAGGTCGCGGAGTTGCCGATGGAGGTCGTGGGGACGATGCCGCCGTTCTCCGTGATCGCGCAGGCCTCGATGACCGCCACGTCGATCGGCCCCATCTGGCGGGAGCGCAGAAGCTCCACCGTCTCCGACAGGTGCTGGTCGACGAACATCACCTCGCCGCGATTGATCGCCTTGCGCAGCACCGGATCGGCCTGGAACGGCAAGCGGCGGGCCAGCACGCCGGCCTCCGTCAGGATCTTGTCCACATCGTTGCCGAGCGAGGCGCCGGTCATCAGCGTGACCTTCAGCTGCTCGGTCGCGGCGCGCTCGGCCAGTGCAAGGGGAACGGCCTTGGCGTCGCCGGCGCGGGTGAAGCCGCTCATGCCGATGGTCATGCCGTCCCGGATCAGCAGGGCCGCCTCTTCCGGCGTCACCACCTTGCCCCACAGGGACTTCAGACGAATGCGGTCGCGGTACATGGGTATCCTTTGAAATTCTCGGGCGTTTACGGCGGATGAATCATTCTTTTTATTGCAGGCAGTCATAGGGCTTCGCTTCCGGCCGCTACAACTGCCTGTCGGACATATCAGGTCCTCCTAATAGGTATGGATGATGCCGCATCCGTAAAGACCTGCCCCGCCGCAAACGCCATCGCCCCGGCCCCGCCGGTGCGGCTCTCAAACGCAGTTGCTGACCTCCACCAGATTGCCGTCGGGATCGCGGAAATAGACGGACCGGATCGGCCCGGTGGCGCCGGTGCGCGGAACCGGGCCGTCCTCGATGGACACGCCCTGCCCTTGCAGGTGCGCGATCACTTCCTCCAGCGGCGTGTCGGTGATCAGGCAGAAGTCGCCCGACCCGGCCGTGGGGCAGCGGGCCTTGGGCTCGAATTCCTTCCCGACCTCATGGAGGTTGATCTTCTGGTTGCCGAAGCTCAGCGCCTTGCGCCCGGCGCCAAAGGTGACGACGCCCATGCCCAACACGCTTTCGTAGAAGGCGCAGGTGCGGTCGATGGAGGCGACGGTCAGCACGAAATGGTCGATGCGCGCGATCAAGGGCGGTTCCTCCCCAGCCTTCTCCGCCCACCTTGCGGGCGGCGCGTCCATGCTGGGGCAAGCCGTCGGCCATACGCAAGGTTGCCGGTTGCCGAACCCCGATGCCGCCCGATGTGTCTGGCCCATGGCAACAGACGCGGTGCTGGAACGATGGTGGACCCGGAGCGCGACGAGTCAGCACAGCCCGCGTCGCCGAACCGAAGTGGGCCGGACCGGGGCGGGTTGCGCGGCGGCCTGGTGGAGGTCGAACCGGGCGTCCGCCTGCACGTCATCGACGCCGGCCCGGCGGACGGCCCCCTGGTCATCCTGCTGCATGGATTTCCGGAGTTCTGGTACGGCTGGCGCCGGCAGATCGGCGCCCTGGCCGCCGCCGGCTTCCGGGTGCTGGCGCCCGACCAGCGCGGATACGGCGCCAGCGACAAGCCGCAGGGCGTCGACGCCTACACCACCGACCGGCTGGCGGCGGACGTGCTGCGGCTGGCGGACTGGGCGGGTCGCCCGACCTTTTCCGTGGTGGGGCACGACTGGGGCGGGATCGTCGCCTGGTGGGCGGCCCTGACCGCGCCGGACCGAGTCGCCCGACTGGCGATCCTCAACGCGCCGCACCCGGCGACGGTCCGGGACTATGCGCTGCGCCACCCCACGCAGGCGGCGCGGAGCTGGTATGTGCTGGCCTTCCAGATTCCGGGATTGCCGGAATGGATGATCCGTGCCCGCGGCTTCCGCATGGCCGAGCGCGCCCTGACCGGCACCAGCCGGCGCGGCACCTTCGACGCCGACGAACTCGCCCAGTACCGCACCGCCTGGGCGCGGCCGGGCGCGCTGACGGCCATGCTGAACTGGTACCGGGCATTGCGCCGCGGGTTGCGCCCGCCGACCCTGCGGGTGCGCCCCCCGACCCTGATCCTGTGGGGCGACCGCGACCGGTTCCTGGAACAAGGGCTGGCCGACGCCGCCGCCCGGTTGTGCGACGAGGCCCGCGTGGTGCATATGGAGAAGGCCAGCCATTGGATCCAGCACGAGGAGGCGGAGCGGGTGAACCGCGAGTTGACCGCCTTTCTGGCCTCCCTCCTGACCGGGGCTGCGCGCAGCGAATGAACGAAGACGGCGGCGGCAGGATTCAGGGGGCCTTTGGAGATGCGTTTTTCCTCACTCACCGACCGCATCCGCGGCGACCGCGTTGCGGCGTGGGAGATCCATTTCGCCGCCTGGGCGGCCCAGGCCCGCGGTGAGGACGTCATCGTGCTGAGCGTCGGCGACCCCGACTTCGACACGCCGGAACCCGTCCGCGACGCCGCCATCGCCGCCCTGCACGCGGGCGACACCCACTACACCCCCATCGCCGGCCGGCCGGAACTGCGCGCGGCGCTGGCCCGCGACCACGCCCGCCGCACCGGCATGCCGGTGGAGCCGGAAAACGTCATCGTCTGCGCGGGCGCCCAGAACGGCCTGTTCAACGCCACCCTCTGCCTCGTCGAGGCCGGGGACGAGGTGCTGGTGCCGGAGCCGATGTACCTGACCTACGAGGCCTGCATCCGCGCATCGGGCGCCACGCTGGTTCCGGTCCCGGCGGACGCCGCCACGCTGCGGCTGGACGCCGCCGCGATGGCCGCCGCCGTAACCCCGCGCACCCGCGCCATCTTCCTCGCCACCCCGGCCAACCCGACCGGCATCGTCATGTCGGCGGAGGAGCTGGAGGCGGTCGCGGAGATCGCCCGGCGCCACGACCTGTGGGTCGTCGTGGACGAGGTTTACGCCAGCCTGACCTTCGACCGCCCGCACCTCAGCCTCGCCACCCTGCCCGGCATGGCGGAGCGCACGGTGACCATCAACAGCCTGTCCAAGTCGCACGCCATGACCGGCTGGCGCGCCGGCTGGGTCGTCGCCCCGGCGCCGCTGGTCGGCCACATGGGGACGCTGGCGCTCTGCATGCTCTACGGCCTGCCGGGCTTCATCCAGCAGGCGGCGCTGACCGCCGTCGAGCAGGGCGAGTCCGCCGTCGCGGAGATGCGCGAAGGCTACCGCCGCCGCCGCGACATCGCGATGGAGTTGCTGCAAGGCGTTCCCGGCCTGCGCTGCCTGCGCCCGGAGGCCGGCATGTTCATGCTGGTGGACGTCAGCGGCACCGGCCTGCCGACCATGGAGTTCGCGTGGCGCCTGTTCCGCGAAACGGGCGTGTCGGTTCTCGACGCCGGGGCGTTCGGCCCCGCCGCGGCCAACTGCGTCCGCCTGTCCTTCGCCATCGGCGAAGACCGGCTGGCGGAAGCCTGCAAGCGGATCGCAGGCTTCGTGACTGGTCTGGGC
>JAEZPL010000503.1 GCA_023413605.1 Pseudomonadota bacterium | reverse complement strand
CCTGTCACGCCGGAGGCCGCGGGTTCAAGTCCCGTCACTCGCGCCACATTGCGGGCGTAGCTCAGGGGTAGAGCACAACCTTGCCAAGGTTGGGGTCGAGGGTTCGAATCCCTTCGCCCGCTCCAGTGGGAGCGGTCAGGTCCTGTAGCTCAGCGGGAGAGCACTACGTTGACATCGTAGGGGTCGCTGGTTCAATCCCAGCCGGGACCACCACGCGGGTGTAGCTCAATGGTAGAGCAGAAGCCTTCCAAGCTTACGACGAGGGTTCGATTCCCTTCACCCGCTCCAAGCACAGCGCTTTAAAAAATTTCCCAACCTGTCATCCGATCCGCGCCGCACAACGCTCGCGCGGATATTGCCATGGGCGCGTCATCGCCCTGATCGGCGCTCCGGCCAGTCCGGATGAACCGGACTTGGCCGAACCGGACTTGGCCGAACCGGAGTCTGGTCGAATCGCTCCCTCATTCCTCCACGGCGCGGGTGCCTGCCGGCGGCCATTGCCGCCACAGCTTGACCGTGCAGACGCCAAGCGGGATGGACAGCCCGACCCAGCAGAGCCAGTCCCAGAGGCCGTCGCCGACGATGGCCGTGGCCAGCCCGATGGTGGAGATTACGCCCAAGGCCGCGGGAATGCGCCAAATGCTGTTCATGCCTCGCTCCCGGCCTTGCCGACCATCTTGCTCATGGAGGTGCCGTGCTCCGCGATCCCAGCCGGTGCCGCGCGCGACCGTGGCTTTTTCACCCAGACGACGAAGCCCGTCACGGTCACCACGCCGGTGATGATGGTGAAGAGCGCCCAGATGATTTGCAGCGGAAGCCCGCCGTAATCGCCGAAATGGAAGGGGCCGGACAGCAGCAGCACGGTGATGTACCAGGGCGTGTCCGCGGCCTCCACCACCTGGCCGGTTTCGCCGTCCACCAGGGCGACGCTGAGCAGCCTCTTGGTCAGCTCGGTGTGGCCGCGCACCATGACGGAGAAATGGCGGTCGCTGGAATAATCGTTGCCGGGATAGGCGATGAAGGCCAGATCCTTGCCCGGAAAGGCTGCCAGCCCCGCCGCCGCCGCCTGATCGATCGAGATCGGGGCGCCGGTCATCGGCTCGGCGTGGTGGCCGGCCATGGCGGCCAGCTCCGTCTGCTGCCAATGGCTGATGATCAGCGGCGAGAACGAAAGGATGGCCCCGGTCAGCCCCACCACGAAGGCCCAGACCAGCGTCGCGACCCCGAACAGATTGTGCAGGTCGATGTTCGCGATGCGTGGGCCGCGGCCGAAGCGCAGCAGCCCGAAGGCCAGCTTCTTCATGAAGGGGCCATAGACGACCAGCCCGCTGACCGTGCTGACCACGAACAGGATGCCCATGACGCCGACGAACATCTGGCCGGCGAATCCGGTGAACAGATCGACGTGCAGCTTCAGCAGGAATCCCGTCAGCGTCTCTTCCGGCTGCTTCAGGACCTGGTTGGCGCCCGTGTGGCTGTTCAGGATCACCCAGCGCCCGTCCTCGAAATCGCGCACGCCGGGGGCGCCGATGTAGATGTAATTGGCGGCCGCGTCTTCCGGATCGAAGGAAACGAGCTTCGGCACCCGGTTGGGATCGGCCTTCTGCGCGATGTCCACCAGCGATTGGAGAGGCAGGCGGGCCTGCCCCTCCGCATGGGTGGTGTCGAGCCCCTCGCCCATGAGGTGCTCGATCTCGTGGTGGAAGACCAGGATCAGCCCGGTGACGCACAGGATCAGCAGGTTCACCGAGCAGATCAGGCTGGTCCATCGGTGGACGAGGCGCCAGCCGCGCAGGCTTGCGGGCGTCATGACAGCGCTCCTTTGCCGTGGGAATGGGGGAGGGGGCCGGTCCGTCACCAGCGGTAGCGCAGGCCGGCGGTCACCGTGCGCTGGTAGCCGTAGGCGCACCAGTCGCCGTAGTAGCAGGACGCCACATACTCCTTGTCGAACAGGTTCTTGACGTTCAGCGACGCCTCCGCCCCGGCCAGCTTGGTGGAGATGGCGCCCAAGTCGTAGGACACCGCGGCGTCGACCAGCGTGACGGACGGCACCTTGAAGGTGTTGGCGTCGTTCATGGTGCTGCCGTTGAAGCGCACGCCGCCGCCCAGGCTCAGGCCGGTCAGCGCGGTGTCTTCCGGCATCCGGTACATGGCCCAGGCCGCCGCCTGATGGCGCGGCACGGCGGCGGGCTGCTTGCCCTTCAGGCCGCTGTTGTCGCTGGTGTACTCCACGTCCTGGTAGGTGTAGGCGCCGATCAGGTCCAGCTGATTGGTCAGGCCGATGCGGGCCTCAAGCTCCAGGCCACGCGAGCGCACCTTGCCGGTCTGGACGGAAAAGCCGGGGTGGGCCGGGTCGGCGGTCAGCAGGTTGCTGCGGGTCAGGTTGAACAGCGCCGCCGTGAACAGGCTGTTCAGCCCCGGCGGCTGGTACTTCACGCCGACCTCGTACTGCGTGCCCTCCTCCGGATCGAAAAGATTGCCCGCGAAGTCGGCGCCGCTCTGCGGCGTGAAGGACTCGGCATAGCTGACATAGGGCACGATGCCGTTCTCGAAGACATAGCTCAGACCGGCACGCTTGGTGAAGGCCTGGTCATCCTGGCTGGTCTTCCCGAAATCGGTGACCGACTTTTTGTCGGCCCAGTCATAGCGTCCCGCGAGCGTCAGGATGAAGCCGCCCAGCCGCAGCTGATCCTGAAGATAAACGCCGTACTGGTTGCCGGTCAGGTCGGTCCGGCTGGTCGGCGGCGGCGTGATGGTGATGCCGTAGACCGGCGCGAAGATGTCGAGTGGCGGCGCCACGCCGAAGCCGGGCGCGTAGTTGCCGTCTACCCGCTGATAGTCGAAGCCAGCCAGCAGCGTGTGCTGCACCGGGCCGGTGCCGAACCGGCCTTCGACCTGATTGTCGAAGGTGAAGGAGTCCATCTTTTCCCGCGACGTGGCGACGCCGCGGTTGAGCGTGCGGAAGTCCGACGACAGGGCATTGGCGTAGACGCTGTCGTAGGCGAGCTTCGTGTGCATCCAGCGGCCGTTCAGGCGCGTGGTCCAGACGTCGCTCAGCCGCTTGTCGAAGGCATAGCCGACCGAGGAGACCCGTCGGTCGAACTTCTCGAAATTCGGGTCGCCGTCGTAGAAATCGACCGGAATCTTGCCAAGCGGGTTGTACAGCACCGTGCCCTGGGGCGGCACGCCGCCGTAGGAATTGGCCTTGGGGTCGCGCTGATACAGCCCGAGAAGGGTAAGGCTGGTGTCGGCGTCGGGCCGCCAGGTGAAGCTGGGCGCGACGACGACGCGCTCGTTCTCCGTCATCCGGATCTGGCCGTCCTCGGTCAGGCCGACGGCGGTGAATCGGTAGAGGTATTTGCCCTCGGCGTCGAACGGGCCGGAAAAGTCGGCGGTGCCGCGCAGATGCTTGTCGTTGCCGAACTCGATCCCGACCTCGTTCAGCGGGGTGGCGGTCGGGCGCTTGCTGACCTGATTGATCAGGCCACCGGCCGGAGACTGGCCGTACAGCACGGAGGAGGGGCCCTTCAGCACCTCGATCCGCTCCATCAGGTAAGGGTCGAGCTGGGGATAGGCGTACCAGAGGGACTGGAGCTTCAGCCCGTTCCAGTAGATGTCAGCGTCGAATCCGCGAATCTTCAACTGGTCGTAGCGGGTCGACACCGCGCCGCGGGTTTCCGGCGTGACCCCGGCGGTGTAGCGCACCACCTGGTTCAGGGTTTGCGCGTTCTGATCCCGGATCTGGTCCGCCGGGATGACCGAGATGGACTGCGGAGTCTCGACCAGTGGCGTGTCCGTCTTGGTGCCGGTCGCCTGCTGGTTGGCCACATAGCCGGTCACCGGCGACAGCGCCGTCTCTCCCTGGCCGGGCACCGTCACGGCCGGCAATTCGATCGGCCCGGATGCCCCGTTGTTCTGGCCCTGCGCCTCCGCTGTGGTCGGCAGCATCAGGCCGGTCAGCATCACGACGCTGAATGCCCTCCCCCAGGACAACCGGTTGCCCTCTGCACGCGTCTGCATCTTAACGTCCACCCCTCGAAATCTGAAATTCCCCTCAGGGGTGTAGTTTTAGTGCGAACGATTCTCATTTGCAATGATTCGTGACGGGGCATCGACGCGGGACATTCTGCCCGACCGGCAGCGCAGCGCCTTTGCGGGGGACGGCGAACGTGTCGTCGACGAGGCCGGAAGCCGGGCGTGTCGTGGCGCGTTGCGTTCGGTGTTCGATCCTGTCCGGATGGCCTCATGCCGGCGGCACCGGAAGGCGCTGCCGGCGTGCCCCTCTCGATCAATGCCAAGGCATTGATCTGCCGGGCTTCACGGTCGGAAAATGATGGAAGGGATCTTGTTCCGACCGGATCAGTGGTTCCGCCGGCTCGGGCGGCGGTAAATGAACCAGTAGACACCGCCGACGAGCAGGGCGCCTCCGATCCAGTTGCCGAAGGTCACCGCGGCGAGGTTGAGCAGGAAGTTCCCGACCGGGATGGGAGGGGCGCTGCGTCCCAGGTCGGCCCAGAAGGAATCCGGGGCGCCGTATTCGATGAGAAGGCCGAGCGGCACGAAATACATGTTGGCCACGCAGTGCTCGAAACCGGCGGCGACGAAGGCGGTGATCGGAAAGGCGATGGCCAGGACCTTGTCGGTCACGCTGCGGGCGCCCAGCGCCAGCCACACGGCAAGGCAGACCAGCACGTTGCACAGGATGCCCAGGAAAAAGGCCTGCCCGGCCGGCAGTCCGCTCTTGGCTGCGGCGAAGTACAGAGCCTGCGCGCCCACCGCGCCGTGGCCGAAGGTGTATTGCCCGGACAGGAACACCAGCAGGGCCGTGCCGGCCGCGCCGACGAAGTTGCCGATCCACACCAGCGTCCACACCCGCAACATGGTGGCCGTGGTCAGCCGGCCGCTGGCCCAGGCCATAACCATCAGCGCGTCGCCGGTGAACAGCTGGGCGCCGCCGACGATCACCAGGACCAGCCCCAGCGAGAAGACGAGCCCACCGAGCAGCCGGGTGACGCCGTAGGGCATCAGGCCTTCCGCCCCCGACATGACGACCGTGGCGAACAGTCCGCCCAGCGCGATGAAGGCCCCGGCCAGCACCGCGAGCGCCAGCAGCGTCGCCGTGTCGTAGCCCGCCTTCTTCACCCCCAGGTTTTCCGCCGCCAGGGCGATGGCGTCGGGCAGCAGGGCGTCCAGCGTGACGGCCGGAGTCGCGGCGGGGGCAGGGGAAGAAGCCGGGGAGGGTGGCGTCGCGAGCGCCGCGGCGCGCGGCCGCGGCCGGTCCAGGCCCGGTGGTTGGTCTGTGTCCATGTCTGGTGTCCTTGCCTCAGGGCACGTGCAGGCCGTGGTCCCGGAACGTGTCGCGCACCTGCCGGACCAGCTCGTCCGACGGGGGTTCGGTGTTGGCGAGTTGGTAGGGAAGGCCCAGTTCGCGCCACTTGAATTCGCCCATCTTGTGGAAGGGCAGCACGTCCACTCGCTCCACCACGCCCAATCCGGCCGCGAAATCGGCCAGCCCGCGGATCTCCGTCATGTCGTCGGTCAGGCCGGGCACCAGCACGTAGCGCAGCCAGATCGGCTTGTGAAGAAGGGACAACCGCTCCGCAAACTCAAGGGTCGGGCGCAACGGCACACTGGTGACCCGGCGGTACGTGGATTCCTTGAACGCCTTGATGTCCAGCAGGACCAGATCGACGTCGGCCAGCAGGTGGTCGTCGGCGTGGCTGCCCAGGAAGCCGGAGGTGTCCAGCGCCGTGTGCAGGCCGAGCGCCTTGGCGCCGCGGAAG
>JAEZPL010000471.1 GCA_023413605.1 Pseudomonadota bacterium | reverse complement strand
ATCCAGAGGCGTCCGCGCGGCCTGTTCGCGCTGAAGGGCCGGGCGGTGGAGGCCTGATCCGATGCTGACCCGTTTCATCCTGATGGGCCTCGACAAGAAGGCCGGCGTGCTGCTGGCGATCCTGGCGGTGCTGGCCGTGGCGGTGCCGGTGATGGCGCTGGCCACCCCGCCGGACTCGCCCTGGCACCTGTCCACCCACACGGTGGCGCTGCTGGGCAAGTATCTGTGCTTCGCCCTGCTGGCGCTGGCGCTGGACCTCGTGTGGGGTTATGTCGGCATCCTGTCGCTGGGCCATGCGGCGTTCTTCGCGCTGGGCGGCTACGCCATGGGCATGTATCTGATGCGCCAGATCGGCCCGCGCGGCGTCTACGGCAACCCGGTCCTGCCGGACTTCATGGTCTTCCTGAACTGGACGGAGCTGCCCTGGTACTGGCACGGCTTCGACCAGTTCTGGTTCGCGGCGGTGATGGTGCTGCTGGTGCCGGGCCTGCTGGCCTTCGCCTTCGGCTGGTTCGCCTTCCGCTCCCGCGTCACCGGGGTGTACCTGTCGATCATCACGCAGGCGCTGACCTTCGCGCTGCTGCTGGCCTTCTTCCGCAACGACATGGGCTTCGGCGGCAACAACGGCCTGACCGACTTCAAGGAAATCCTGGGCTACGACATCCAGGCCCCGGCGACCCGCGTCGGGCTGTTCGTGGCGACGGTGGTCGCGCTGGCGGTCGGCTATGGGCGGGCGTCGGGCGTGGGGGCGTCCAAGCTGGGCAAGGTGCTGGTGGCCATACGCGACTCGGAAAGCCGCGTGCGCTTCCTGGGCTACGAGACGGAGCGGTACAAGCTGTTCGCCTGGACCCTGTCGGCCTGCATGGCCGGCGTGGCGGGGGCGCTGTACGTGCCGCAGGTCGGCATCATCAACCCGTCGGAATTCTCGCCCGCCAGCAGCATCGAGGCGGTGATCTGGGTCGCCGTCGGCGGGCGCGGCACACTGGCCGGCGCCGTGCTGGGCGCGGTGCTGGTGAACTTCGGCAAGAGCTACTTCACCGCGGCCCTGCCGGAACTGTGGCTGTTCGCGCTGGGCGGCCTGTTCGTGCTGGTCACGCTGTTCCTGCCGAAGGGCATCCTGGGTCTGGCGGCGCAGTTGCGCCAGCGCCTGCCGTCGCGCGGGGCCGTCGCCGCCAAGCCGGCCGGCCAGAAGGGAGTCTGATCGATGAGCGTGGAAGACACCCTGCTGTACCTCGACGGCGTGTCCGTCAGCTTCGACGGCTTCCGGGCGCTGAACGGCCTGTCGCTGCTGATCGAGCCGGGGGAAATGCGCGCCATCATCGGCCCGAACGGCGCCGGCAAGACGACCATGATGGACGTCATCACCGGCAAGACCCGGCCCGACACAGGCACCCTGCTGTTCGAGGGAAGGACCGACCTGACCAGCCTGCGCGAGGCCGGGATCGCCAACCTGGGCATCGGCCGCAAGTTCCAGCGCCCGACCGTGTTCGAGAACCACACGGTGTGGGACAACCTGGAACTGTCGCTGAAGGCCCCGCGCCGCCCGCTGCGCACGCTGACCTACGCCGTCAGCCGCGACGACCGGGTGCGGATCGAGGAGATCCTGGACATCACCCGGCTGTCGCCCAAGCGCGACCGCCAGGCCGGCAGCCTGTCGCACGGCGAGAAGCAGTGGCTGGAAATCGGGATGCTGCTGGCCCAGGATCCGAAACTTCTGCTGGTCGACGAGCCGGTGGCCGGCATGACCGACGCGGAGACGGAGCAGACCGCCCGCCTGCTGAAGGACATCGCCGGCAAGCATTCGGTGATCGTGGTGGAGCACGACATGGCCTTCGTCCGCGAACTGGGCGTGAAGGTGACGGTGCTGCACGAGGGCTCCGTGCTGGCCGAAGGTTCGCTCGACACGGTCAGCGCCAACCAACAGGTCATCGACGTGTATCTGGGGCGGTGATGGAAATTACTCCCTCTCCCCGGAGGGGATAGGGTTGGGGTGAGGGGGCGCCCTAAGGGCGTCAACGCGCTGCAATGAGCCTGCGTTGTCGGCCTTCGGCCACCCCCTCATCCTAACCTTCTCCCCGGAGGGGAAAAGGGACTTCGGGAAGGAAACACGCATGCTCGACGTTCGATCGGTCGATCTTCACTACGGCGCGGCGCAGGCCTTGCGCGGCGTGTCCCTGACGGCCGAGGTGGGGAAGGTCACCTGCCTGCTGGGGCGCAACGGCGTGGGCAAGTCCAGCCTGCTGCGCGCCATCGTCGGGCTGAAGCCGGTGTCCGGCGGGTCCATCGCCTGGGACGGCGGGGACATCACCAAGCTGGCGCCCTACGAGCGGGCGCGGCGCGGAATCGCCTATGTCCCGCAGGGGCGCGAGATTTTCCCGCTGCTGACCGTGCGGGAGAACCTGCTGACCGGCTACGCGCCGCTGAAGCGGTCGGAACGCTCCATCCCCGACGAGGTGTTCGAGCTGTTCCCCGTGCTGAAATCCATGCTGGACCGGCGCGGCGGCGACCTGTCGGGCGGGCAGCAGCAGCAGCTCGCCATCGGGCGGGCGCTGGTGACCCGGCCGCAACTGCTGGTGCTGGACGAGCCGACGGAGGGCATCCAGCCCTCCATCATCAAGGACATCGGGCGGGCCATCGCCTATCTGCGCGACAAGGGGGGCATGGCGATCCTGCTGGTCGAGCAGTATTTCGAGTTCGCCCGCGATCTGGCCGACGACTGGGCGGTCATGGAACGCGGCGAGGTCATGCTGGCCGGC
>JAEZPL010000470.1 GCA_023413605.1 Pseudomonadota bacterium | reverse complement strand
GGGTTCACCATCGGCTCCCCGAGGGGGGCCACGCCATGAAGGAGGACCGTCATGCGTCACGGCGTTTCCGGACGTAAGTTCAGCAAGACCACCAGCCACCGCAAGGCCATGTTCTCGAACATGGCGAACGCGCTGATCAAGCACGAGCAGATCAAGACGACTCTTCCGAAGGCCAAGGATCTGCGCCCGATCGTCGAGCGCCTGATCACGCTCGGCAAGAAGGGCGGCCTCGCCAATCGCCGTCTCGCCTTCGCGCAGCTGCGCGACGACGCGATGGTGACCAAGCTGTTCACCGTGATCGCCGACCGTTACAAGGATCGCCAGGGCGGCTACACCCGCATCCTGAAGGCCGGCTTCCGCTACGGCGATGCCGCCGCCATGGGCGTCATCGAACTGGTGGACCGCGACGTCGCCGCCAAGGGCCAGGATTCGGGCCCGGTGGAGATCGCCGACGAGGCTGTTGAAGGTCAGGCCTGATCGGCCGAGACCCGATGAAATCCTATCGTTGCCGTTGCCCTCTCAGCTTCGGCAACCGATATAGGTGATCGACCGGCCCTCCTCCCGGGTTCATTCCTGGGGGGAGGGCTTCCGGTTTTCCGGGTTTCGCAACAGACGGGAGAGCGCCGCGCGCGCGGTATGCTGAGACCTCTCTACAATCGTATTTTACAGCTCTCCGCACGCAAGGACGCCGTCTGGTGGATGGCCGGCGTGTCCTTCGCGGAAAGCTCCTTCTTCCCGCTCCCGCCGGACATCATGCTGGTGCCGATGTGCCTGGCGGAGCCGAAGAAGCTCTGGCGCTACACGAACATCTGCGCCCTGGCCTCGCTGATCGGCGGCTTGTTCGGCTATGCGGTCGGGTTCTATCTGTTCGAGAGCGTCGGCCGGCTCATCATCGACTTCTACAACGCCCAGGATTCGTTCCAACGGTTCCAGGACATGTTCGCCGAATTCGGCCCCTGGTTCCTGATCCTGAAGGGCGTGACGCCGATTCCGTACAAGCTTCTGACGATCACCGCGGGATTCGCGCACCTGGACCTGACGGTGTTCATCCTGTGCTCGATCGTCGCGCGATTCTCGCGATTCTACATGATCGCGATCCTGCTGCACTTCTACGGGCCGCAGGTGCGGGACATCATCGAGAAACGGCTGATGCTGGTCACCACCGTGTTGCTGGTGATCGTCATTGGGGGACTGTTGAGCTTCAAGTTCGTGTGAGGCGCTGATCAGGCGCTTCACACGAACTAGAACGATCCTCAGTCCGGCATGCCTTGATCCTGCGAGTCGCGCCGCGACGGGGGCAGGGCGTCGCGTTCGCGCCGGTCGCGGATGACGATGAAGGCGATGGCCGCGGCCATCGCCACGCCGGCCAGCGCCGGCAGCAGGATCTCGCCGAAGCTGACCGTCGGCATCGACAGCATGCGGATGATGAGCAGAACAAGGCCGCCGATGAGCAGTGCGGCAAAAATCATCGCCGAGCTGCGTCGCCGTGAAGGCTGTCCTCCGCTGGTGGGGCCCATTTGAGTCATTTCCTTATCGCTTGCGTTCCCGGCATAGTGGGCGCCGAGCCCGCGGCTGGTCCAGTCAGGACCATCCGCCAACGCCCCTGGCCGCGCAAGAACAATGGGAGCCGTAGCCGAGATGTTCCGTCCGATCACCATTCTGGGGCCGATGTTAGCCCTTACTCTGGTCGCGCTGTCCGCCTGTTCGGACGCGCCGGCACGGCGATCCGGCCCGCCGGCCGGTTCCCTTTCCGCACCCGCGGCTTCAACCGCCACGCCCGGCACCTCCACCCCGCCGCGCTCCACCCCGGCCCAGCCCCAGCGCCCGGGCACGGACGACCAGTCGCTGCGCCTGGGCGGTGCTGCCGGCAGCGACGATTCGTGCCGCTCGCAGTGCGAGCGCAGCAACAACTCCTGCATGGATTCCGTCGCTGCCCGCGCGCAGAGCGGTGTGGAGCGGCCGGACCGGATGGAGCCCTTCACGCCCACCGACAACTGCCAGTACCAGCTGCGCCAGTGCTACCAGCGCTGCGGCGCGGCGACTCGCTGAGGGCCTGAACCGAGCACGCCATGAGCAAACGCAGCGATTCCGGCGGCGGCACCGGCGGCCTGTTCGAGGCCGGCGCCCCGCGTCCGCTGGCCGACCGGCTGCGCCCGCGCAGCATCGACGAGGTTGTTGGGCAGGAGCATCTGCTGAAGCCCGACGGCCCGCTCGGCCGCATGGTGGCGTCGCGCCGGCTGGCCTCCATGATCCTGTGGGGGCCGCCCGGCTGCGGCAAGACGACCATCGCGCGGCTGCTGGCCCAGTCCACCGACCTGCATTTCGAACCGCTGTCGGCCGTCTTCTCCGGCGTGGCCGACCTGCGCCGCGTGTTCGACGCCGCCAAGGCGCGCCGCGCCGCGGGGCAGGGCACGCTGCTGTTCATCGACGAGATCCACCGCTTCAACCGCTCCCAGCAGGACGGTTTCCTGCCTTATGTGGAAGACGGCACCGTCACGCTGGTCGGCGCGACCACCGAGAACCCGTCCTTCGAACTGAACGCGGCGCTTCTGTCGCGCGCCCAGGTCTTCGTGCTGAACCGCCTGGACGATGCGGCGCTGGAAAAGCTGCTGACTCGCGCCGAGGCGGAGATGGGGCGTCCCCTGCCGCTGGAGCTCGACGCGCGCGCCGCGCTGAAGGCCATGGCCGACGGCGACGGCCGCTTCTGCCTAAACCTGTGCGAGGAGCTGTTCGCGTTGCCCGAAGGCACGGTGCTGGACAACAACGCGCTCGCCACCACCATCCAGCGCCGCGCGCCGATCTATGACAAGGCGCAGGAGGGGCACTACAACCTCATCAGCGCGCTGCACAAGTCGCTGCGCGGGTCCGACACCGACGCGGCGCTCTACTGGTACACGCGCATGCTGGAGGGCGGGGAGGACCCGCGCTACATTGCCCGCCGCCTGACCCGCTTCGCGGTGGAGGATGTCGGCATGGCCGACCCCAACGCGCTGACGCAAGCCATCGCCGCCTGGGACGCCTACGAGCGCCTGGGCAGCCCGGAGGGTGAACTGGCCATCGCGCAGCTGGTCGTCTATCTCGGCACCGCGCCCAAGTCGAACGCCGCCTACACCGCCTACAAGAGCGCCGTGCGGGCCGCGAAGGAGACCGGCTCCCTGATGCCGCCCAAGCACATCCTGAACGCCCCGACCAAGCTGATGAAGCAGATCGGTTACGGCCAGGGCTACGCCTACGACCATGACACGGCGGAAGGCTTTTCCGGCCAGAACTACTTCCCCGACGGCATGCCGCGGCGTGAGTTCTACCAGCCGGTCGAGCGCGGCTTCGAACGCGAGATCAAGAAACGCCAGGAATACTGGGCGCGGTTGAGGGAACGGAAGGCCGGCGAGGGGTGAGCGTTACCGTCCCCACCTTCCCCCGCTTCATTGCCATCGACTGGTCCGGCGCTCGCGGCAAGCGCTACGCGGGCGTTGCCGTGGCCGCGTGCGAGGCCGGGGATGCGGCGCCCCGGATCGTCCAAACGCCCAACGGCTGGTGGTCGCGCACGGCGGTGTTCCGCTGGCTGCTGGAGGAGTTGGAGCGCGGCCCGGCGCTGGTCGGCATCGACTGCGCCTTTTCATTGCCCTTCGAGGTCGCCGGCCGCCATTTCGCGAACCCGGAGTCCGCCACGGTTTTTGACCTGTGGGACCGTGTGGAAGACGTGACCGCCGACCAGCCCGACTTCGCCGGGGGCGCCTTTGCCGAGCATCCGGACTATGGCGCCGATTATTGGCGGTCCGGGTTCCAGCCGGACTGGTATCGGGATCCGCATCGGCTGACGGAGCGCATGTGCCACGCCGATGGCTACGGCAGCCCGCAGAGCCCCTTCAAGCTGATCGGATCCAAGCAGGTGGGGAAGGGCGCGCTGGCCGGCATGCGGATGCTGCGCGCGCTGAAGCGAGCCGCTCCCGACCGCGTGGCTGTCTGGCCGTTCGATCCGCCACAGCCCGGCCGGACCGTGTTTTGCGAGATCTACCCGCGCCTGTTCCTGAAACGCGCCGGGTTCGGCCTGCGCAAGATCCGCGACGCGGCGGATGTCGATGCGGCGCTTGCCTTTCTCGGGTCGCAGCCGGCGGGGCTGGCGGCCTCGGTCACCGACCATGATGCGGATGCGCTGGTCTCCGCCGCGGGGCTGCGCTGGCTGGCCGCCCGGCCGGAGGTGTGGAACCCGCCCGCCATGGACGACCGTGCCCGCCGGCAGGAGGGGTGGATTTTCGGGGTGGGAGACCGCGCCTGACTCACCGCGCCTGGCCCAGTGCCGCCAGCACCGCCGCCGTGTCCATGATCGTCGCGTATTCGCCGGACAGGTTGGCGAGGCTCATGTCATGGACCTCCTCCGCCGTGCGCAGGCGGCCGGCGTAGTCGCGCCGGGCGAAGGTGAAGATCGCGTCGGCGACCACGCGCGTGTCGAAGCCCAGGTTGCCGGCCATGCGCGCCGTGGCCTCCACGCTGTTGTTCGTGATGACGCCGGCGATCACCACAACCCAGATGTCGCGCTCGCGCAGATACACGTCCAGGTCCGTGCCGATGAAGGCGCTGTTGGTGGTCTTCGGCACCACGCGCTCGCCCGGTTCGGGCTGGGCCTCCGGCTTGAAGGCGTGACCGGCGCCGAAGGGGTGGTAGGTGGACTCCGGCTCCTGCGAATCGTGGCGGATGTGGATCACCGGGCGCCCGGTGCGGCGCCAGCCGGCCAGCAGGGCGGCGATGTTGGTCTCCGCCTGCGGGTTGTTGCGCGGGCCGTCCACCGCCCAGCGCGGGTCGTCGATGGCCTTTTGCAGGTCGACGATCAGCAAGGCGGCGTTGCCGGGAAGGGATGCGGGGCGGGGATTCGCAGGCATGGAGGACATGATGCCAGGATTGCCGAAACCCCAACGCGTGACAAGCCGCCGCATTTCTGGCTCTATTCGCGCCGTGAGCGCGATGCCCCGCGACTCCGTGCCGGCCTGTTCGAGGCCGTGCCTTCTCTTGCGTCGGTACCCGTCTGATGAGTGAAACCAAAGCCTCCACCCCGTCCGGCAACGTCGAGACCCGGACCGTGTCGTCCGACGAGGCCGACATCCGGCTCGACCGCTGGTTCAAGCGCCATTTCCCCGACGTGGGGCACGGCTATCTGCAGAAGCTGCTGCGCACCGGCCAGATCCGCGTGGACGGCAAGCGGGCGGA
>JAEZPL010000623.1 GCA_023413605.1 Pseudomonadota bacterium | reverse complement strand
GTGCAAGATGGATGCCGTCTGGAGTGCTGGTTGCAACAACGACTCCCCACCAGCCAGGAACAAAGCTCTGGGCCTTCTCAGCGTGTTTTTGTCCAACCACCAAGTTTAGCTTATCAAAGACGCGGCTGTATATATCGGCTTGAAGCGGTAGGCGTGCCAGCGTGTCCTTGTCGCTTTTCAGTTCATAGCCGGTCAATTCGCCATTTATAACGGCTATGTCGATGCGAACCGAACCGCTCCACACACCCATTTCTTGAACGATCCTGGTATCCAGGTCGTATGCGTGCTCAGCCTCAAGCTTGGATAAAACCGCTTGTCGAACGTCTTTGTCTCTCATCGCCCTGATCCCAGAATGGGCCTTCGCTGACGGGATAGCGGGCTCTGGGAAGAACCTCTGCGAACTTACATCGAGTGATACACTGATACTCCGACTCTCTCCAGCGCGAAGTGTCGGTAGCTCAAGCGACGAATTTGCAATTCTGAGCGCCTTCGGGCGCCCTTCGTGTTTCCGGCTTGGCGCTATGCGCTCATCAGCTCTGCAGCCGTCATGATGCGGTGGACCTTCTTCACGCGCTCAATCGGGTATGCGAGGTCGTCGCGCGGCGGGTTGTACTGCCGGCAGATGTAGTTGCCTCCCGCCTTTTTCAGGAGACGCTTGACGTAGCAGTTGCCCGACCGGCCTTCATGTCCGTCGTACATCTCGATGATCACGTCGTCGCCAGGGCGGGCTGGGCGACCTGGGTGCACGTAGACTAGATCCCCCTCCTCATATCGAGGGTCCATGCTGGTGCCTATCACGTAGATGCCGAACGCGCCTTCAACGCCTATGAGTCCGGGTGGGCGGCGGACATAATCGACTATCTGGCCGTTGAACTCGAAGTCGGCGTCGTCGCCGCCAACCGCCACGCCGTAAACTGGGACATCTCTGGGCATCTGGGAAATCGCTGGTATAGAGACGATACGTTCCGGCTGCACCTCAGTTGGGCCGTAGTCTGGCACGCGCGGAGCGGGTATCGCCGCGGCGGGTGGCTGAGAATAGGCTTCCTGACCAGGGGCGGGGTTTTCCTGCTCACTGCCGAGCAGATCAGCAAGCGTGCAGCCCAAGGCGTTCGCGATCTTAAGCAGGCTGTCGCTGCGGGGGTTCCGCACGCTCCCGCTCTCGATCTTCTTGACGGCAGAGTCGTTGAGCCCGGCGCGCAGCGATAGATCGCGTTGCGAGATGCCAAGCTCCTCACGTCTCCGCTTCAGCTCATTCTGCAGGTGGGTGCGTTCCATGGTGGGGCAATTATGCCACGCACCAAAGGAGGTAATCTCGGGGCAAATAGGTCCTTGCGATTGGGGCATTAATGCCCCATGATCGGTGTCCATGAAGACCCGAGAACGCATCATTGCACGCATTGAACGGTTCCTCACTGAGACTGGAATGACCGCACGCGAATTCGGTCTTCAGTCGGTGGGGGATCATAAGTTTGTCGCCCGGCTCAAGCAGGGGACAGTCACGCTCAGCCGCATAGAGCGCGCCGAGGCATTCATTGGGGCATACAAGCCCCGGCCTCAGTCCCCGCGCGGCTCGTCCGGTATCGCGCACGCCGCCGAATAGACCAGCTTCGGGCGGGGCCGCTGGGCGGGCGGCTCCTCGACCCGCATCCGGATCACACCGCCGGACATGCGCAGGGCCGGAAGGCCCCACACCCGGACACCACAGATTTCGGAGGCACCATGAGGGATTGGATCGCGGGTCAAGCGCTTCCGGCCACCCGCCGCCGGGTCGGACTTCTCCAGTCCACCATGACGGCCATTCTGCCGGGTCGTGGGGCGCAGGGCGATAGCGCGTCCGGGGAAGGGGATGACCATTCCGTGGTCGGCCCTGCCACTTTCGGCACCGGCGCCGCCCTGGCCGTCCTGGCCCTGCCCATGCTGGTGCTGATCGTGACGGCGCTCGTCGTCGTGCTCGGGGGTCGGTGACATGGTTGCCGCCTCTCAACTGTCGTTGCTCCGGGCTCACGTGCCGGATGAACGGCCCCGGTCGAAAGCTGTAGAACAGCCCGCCTTTTTCGACCTGAACGAGTTGGATCGTGCGGCGAGGGATGCCGCGAAAAACAGTGCGCAGATTACGCATAGGTTGCGCATCCTGAAGGGCGACGAGCGCGTTTCGGCGGGTTCCACCTGGGCGAAGGTCCTGCGCACCACCAAGGGCCGGGACGCCGCCAAGCGCATCGTGTCCGACTTCGAGGCCGCCGGTCAGCCGGTCAGCCTGCGCACCGTCCAGGGCTGGCTGAACGGCAGGCTGGCGGACGAGCCGTACATCCTGCTGGCCGACCAGCTCTATGGACCCGGCATCGTTGCTGAGATTTACGAGCCGGAGAGCGACGCCGCCGCTGCGTCCCGCAAGCTGCGCCTGAAGCGCCTTGTCGATGGTGGCGCCCAATGACCACCCGCCAGCCCGTTTACCTCGATCCGAACCGCGAAGGCCATGCCGCCCGGCGGCTCAACCAGCGCTACGGGCTGGCCTTCACGGTCGAACTCAAGACCGAGATTTTCCGCCAGATCGCCGCAGCCCGCGCGAACGACAAC
>JAEZPL010000435.1 GCA_023413605.1 Pseudomonadota bacterium | reverse complement strand
GCAATGACAGCAGGTGGGTGGGGAAGGGTGGTCGGTGTCCTGTCTGGGCAATAGGGGCATCACGTGTCTCTTCCAGCCTTTTTCTGGGGCGCCTCCCACATGGGGCGCCGTTTGGCGCGGAAGAATGCCGCCGGGCCGCGGACGGCGAAACGTCGCAAAAGTGACAGAAGATCCCCATGCGATCCTGAACCGTGGGGGTATGCCCATGGTCAGGGCGCTGTTGCCAGCGGCTTTCCGAGCCTCCCGTCAAGACCCTCGTCCGACCTTTTCAGACCCTTGCCAAAGCTCGCGCCGTCGCAGCGCTGGCATCCGATCGTGGTCACGACCCGATTCATATCCGATTAACCATAGCTGCCTAAGGTCCGCCGCCTTCACGACTTTTGTTGCACTGCGAAAAAGCCGGTTTCAACGAACCGGAATCTGAGGGCGTTCGATCATGGTCTTTCTGCTGCACTACATGCCGTCCCTGTCCCTCGTCGCGGTGACGGGGCTTGCCGGTCTGGCACTGGGCATGCTGTCCACGCTGCTCCACGACCGGCGCATGATCCTGGCCGCGCAGGCCGGGGCCAGCGCGCTGTTCGTCGTTCATTTTCTGTGCCTGGGTGCGCACACCGGCATGCTGATGTGCGCGCTGGGGCTGGTTCAGATGGCCACCGCCTATCCGGAGAAGCGTCCGCGCTGGCTGGGCGCCGCCTTCGCGCTGACTGTTCCGGCGGCGCTGGCGATCGCCGCGATGACGTGGCAGGGGCCGATGTCGGCCCTGTCGGCGACGGGTTTCGTGCTGGGCACCATTGGGCGCTGGCAGAACTCGGTCGGGGCGATGCGCGTGTTCTTCCTGTCTTCCACGGTGGTCGGCGCCGGGCACAACATGCTGGCCGGGTCCACCTTTGGACTGGCGTCGGACGCGATGACGCTGTCCGGCCATCTGTGGAGCCTGTGGCGCAGCCGTCCGGCCCGCCGGGCCGTTGCCAGCCAGCCCCTGGCGCTCGCCGCGTTGTAAGCAAGGGAGGAGATCGGGGAGGAATCAAGGGAGGCTTGCCGCCTCCCTTGACAAGGCACCTGCCTCAGCGCTTGGCTTCGGCGACCCCTGCGGTTTCCTTGCGCTCCAGATAGGTCTTGGTCAGCTGCGGCAGGCGCTGTTCGATCCAGCCGGCCATTTCCAGTTCCTCGTCCAGGCTCTGCTGCAGGGTCCGGGCGATCTCCGGTTCGCCCACCTGTTCCGCCGCCGCGATCAGCGAGCGGTAGTTGGCGATTTCGAACTGCTCGAACGAGAAGTTGAAGATCGCCGCCTTGACGATCTCGTCGCTGGTGATGACGCCGGACAGCGACTGCGCGTTGCCGATCAGCATCGCCACGCCGGTCTTGATGGCCGAGGTGTCGGTGCCCAGCCGTTGCAGGCACTGCTTCAGGCGGTCCGCCTGGCGGTTGGAAACTTGGATGTGCTCCTGCACCTTGGCGAGCACTTCGGGATAGTTCTTGATGCGTTCGGCCTGCCGCTCCAGCATTTCAACCGCCTGGCTTTCCATGGCGTAGGCATCGCGCAGCCAGTCGGTGAGAGTTTCCTTGCTGTTGGCCACGTTTTCTCTCCGTTGTTTCGTTATCGAAACGCCTGTGGCGGCGTCTGACGGGATAACAGAAGCGGAGCGGTTCCGTTACAACAGAGGCCCGTCCCCACAGGGGTTAAGGAACCTTTGGCGGGGCTGGAGGTTGTCCGAAAGAACGGGCAGCACGCCAGGGAGAGCGGCCATGATGGGAAAGGACGAGATCGTCGACACGCTCAACGATCTCATTCGCATCGTCGAGGACAGCCACGAGGCCTATCGCCAAGCGGCCGAGACGGGGCAGGAGGAAGACCTGAAGGCGCTGTTCAACGATCTGGCCGCACAGCGCGGCGCCATCGTGCGTGAATTGCAGCGGCTGGTGGCGGAGCAGGGCGGGGCGCCCGACATGGGCGGCACCATGATCGGCGGCGCGCACCGCTTCTTCGTGGAACTGAAGAACACCGTTCTCGGCCACGACCGGGAGGCCATCCTGGGCGAGGTCCAGCGCGGCGAATCCGAATGCGTCCGCCGTTACGAGGACGCGTTGGCGAAGGATCTGCCCCTGCCGATCACCGCCGTCGTGGCCCAGCACCTGGACCGCATCCGGGTCGACCGCGACCGCATGACGATGTTGCGCGGTGCGACCGCCTGATCCTTCGGATTAAAACGCCCTGGCGGAGTGTTTGCCATGATGCGGCGCACACATGACGTGTGCCGCCGTCCGGCGCTCCTCCAACTCCTTCAGGATTGCGCGCTTTTCGTCCGATGGCAGGGTCTTCCACGCGCGGATCTCCGCCAACGTGCGCAGACAGCCGGTGCAGTGGGTCCGCTCGGGCGCCAGCTTGCAGACGCTGATGCAGGGGGAAGGGACGAAATCGTCTTCGGGTCCAATGGACGTTCCGAGGGCGGTCATTCCGGTTTCGGTCATTCCGGGAGCCAAATAAAAACGGGACGGCGCGAAGCCGTCCCGTCCTTACCATCGCCCAATGATTGATCTCAATCCGAAATGTTCGGCGGATCGGGATCGTCGTCCCAGCCGTCCTTCGGGGCCGGGTAGCGCTCCAGCCACTGGCGGACCAGCGTGACGTGGCCGGCTTCCTCGTCCGCGAACTCGCGGGCGAGGCGGGCGACCTCCGGGTCCTTCGTCTCGGCGGCGACCGAGGCGTAGTACTTGTTGCCCTGGTTCTCGCTGATCAGCGCCATCTTCAGCGCGTGGTGCGGCTTCATCAGATAGTGGGCGCTCTCGAAGGCCGCGGCCTCCGGCGACTCCTTGGTGGCGTCCCACTGGAACTCCCAGGGGGCGACCTTGGGCAGCGGGCCGTGCTCGGCGGCGATCTGCCTCACCTCTTCGGCGTGCTTCTTCGAATAGCCGGCCAGATCCCGGAACAGCTTGGCCACCTCCACGTTGTTGTGGGCCTCCATGCTGTCGGCCAACTCGTCGTAGCGGTCGGCCGCCTCGATCTCCAGTTCCAGGGCGTGGGCCAGGAACAGGCCGACGTTGGTCGCGCCATTCTGAACTTTCGTCTTCATACCGCGAACCCCTCTTCGATCTGCGCGATGCTGCGGGTGGCCGCCGAGCCCGGTTGGAACGGCCGGCGGTTGCCGGCCAGTAAGATGCCCAGGCCGAACCCGTCGTCCTCAAGGACGGCGCGCATCGCCTGGTTGGGGT
>JAEZPL010000404.1 GCA_023413605.1 Pseudomonadota bacterium | reverse complement strand
TTCTTGCCGTGGTCCAGGATCACTTCCTGGTACAGCTCGCGCAGTTCGTCCATCATGCTCCGAAGAACTCCTTCACCGCGATCACCGAATCGACCAGAGCGTCGGCCTCCGCCCGCGTGTTGTAAAGCGCGAAGCTGGCCCGCGCCGTGGCGCCGACGCCGAAACGGTCCATCAGCGGTTCCGCGCAGTGACGGCCGACGCGCACGGCCACGCCATACTGGTCCACGATGGTGCCGAGGTCGTGCGGATGCACGCCGTCGAGCGTAAAGGAGATGATCGGACCCTTGCCCGGCGCGGTGCCGATGATGCGCAGGCCGTCGATCTGCGAAAGCTGCTGCGTGGCGTATTGCAGCAGGTCGTGCTCGTGCGCCGCGATGGCCTCGCGGCCCAGCGTTTCCATGTAGTCCAGCGCGACGCCCAGGCCGATGACCTCGGTGATGGCCGGGGTGCCGGCTTCGAAGCGGGCGGGCGCGGGCTTGAAGGTCGTGCCTTCGAAGCTGACGCTTTCGATCATGTCGCCGCCGCCCTGGTAGGGCGGCATCTTCTTCAGCAGGTCGTACTTGCCGTACAGCACGCCGGTGCCGGTCGGGCCGTAGAGCTTGTGTCCGGTCACGACGTAGAAGTCGGCATCGATGTCCTGCACGTCCACCACGCCGTGCACGGCGGCCTGGCTGCCGTCGAACAGCACGGGCACGCCGCGCTCGTGCGCCATGCGCGCGATGGTCTTGGCCGGCGTGACCGTGCCCAGCACGTTGGAGCAGTGGGTCATCGCCACCAGCTTCGTGCGGTCGGACAGCAGATCCTCAAAGGCGTTCAGGTCGAGCACGCCGTCGTCGTCCACCGGCACGACCTTGATGCGGATGCCCTTTTCCGCCTGGAGGAGCTGCCACGGAACGATGTTGGCGTGGTGCTCCATGATCGACACGATCACCTCGTCGCCTTCCGACAGGAAGGTGCGGCCATAGCTGTGGGCCACGAGGTTGACGGCCTCGGTCGCGCTGCGGGTGAAGACGATGTTGCGGTCCGACGGCGCGTTCAGGAAGCGCGCGACCTTGCCGCGCACGGCCTCGAACTGGTCGGTCGCGGTCTGCGACAGGAAATGGACGCCCCGGTGGATGTTGGAATAGTCCTCCTCCAGGAAGCGCGTCATGGCGTCGATGACCTGACGCGGCTTCTGCGCGGAGGCGGCGCTGTCCAGATAGACCAGCGGCTTGCCGGGCTTGCCCTTTTTGTCGTGCACGGTGCGCGACAGAACGGGGAAGTCGGCGCGGACGCGTTCGACATCGAACCCGCTTTTATGGGAGCCGGTCAGGGTGGGATCCACGATCTGGGTGTCCATGTCCCGTTTCCTTTGTTAGCGCGCGTTCTGCCAGGAGGAGACGTGGCGCTGGAAGGCCTCGCGGACGCTTTCCTCGGGGATCTCGTCCAGGGCCTCGGCCAGGAAGGCGCCGATCAGCAGGCCGCGGGCGCTGTCCTTGTCGATGCCGCGGGCGCGCAGGTAGAAAAGCTGATCGTCGTCCAGCTCGCCGGCCGTGGCGCCATGGCTGCACTTCACGTCGTCGGCGTAGATCTCCAGCTCCGGCTTGGCGTCGATCTCGGCGGTGTCGGACAGCAGGAGCGCGCGGTTCTGCTGGTAGCCGTCGGTCTTCTGGGCGCCGGGGCGCACCAGGATCTTGCCCTGGAACACCGCGCGGGCGGTGTCGTCGATCACGCCCTTGTAGACCTCGCGGCTGGTGCAGCAGGGCACGGCGTGGTCGATGAAGGTGCTGGTGTCCACATGCTGGTCGCCGCGCACCATGTAGGCGCCGCTGACGTGCGTGTCGGCATGCTCGCCGGCCAGCGTGCCGTGCACCTCGTTGCGCGACAGCTTGGCGCCCGTCGTCAGGATGAAGTTGTCGTAGACGCCGTGGCCGCCGACCTTCGCCGCGATGTGCGACAGGTGGAAGGCGTTGGTCTGCTCGCGCTGGACCTTGTAGTGGTGGACCGACGCTTTGGCGCCCACGAACACCTCGCCGACGCCGTTCGACAGCGTGGCGCCGGTGCCGAGCCCGACATGGTGCTCCACGATCACGACGCGGCTGTCGTCCTCCGCGATGATCAGCGAGCGCGGGTGGAAGGAGGTCGGGTGCTCGTCGGCGCCGACCGAGACGAAGACCAGTTCGATGGGCTCCGCCACCTCGACGCCCTTCGGAACGTGCAGCACCGGGCCGTCCGCCAGGAAAGCGGTGTTCAGCGCCACCAGCGGCAGGTCATCGGGCGCCGCGAGCCGGCCCAGATGCTCGCCCACGAGGTCCGGCTTGTGGGCCAGCGCGTCGGCGAGGTTCAGCAGTTCCACGCCCGCCGGCAGGCCGGCGGTGGAGGACAGCTCCGCCCGGAAGCGGCCGTCCACGAAGACCAGCCGCGGGCCGGACGTGCCCTCGGCACGCACGGTCGGCAGAACGTCGAAGCGGACGCCGGTCTCCGCCGAGACGGCCGGCTGGAAGGCCAGCTTGTCGAGCGCGCGCAGGTTGGTGTAGCGCCAGGACTCGTTCTTCACGGTCGGGAAGCCGAGTTCCGCGAAGCGGGCGCGGCCCTGGTCGCGCAGGTCGCGCACCCAGGACAGGGAACCGCCGGGCAGGTCGGCCTTCAGCCGGTCGAACTGCTCCAGGAACGGCCGGGCCGCCGCCGGGTCGAAGCCCCTGGGGGCCGTGGAGCGGGTGGGGAAGGTGGTTGCCATGGCTCAGGCCGCCTCGTTCACGCCGAACTCGGCGTAGCCGTTCTTCTCCAGCTCCAACGCCAGTTCCTTGCCGCCCGAACGCTGGATTTTGCCGTGCGCCAGCACATGCACGTAATCCGGCACGATGTAGTCCAGCAGGCGCTGATAGTGGGTGATGACCAGCATCGCGCGTTCCGGCGAGCGGAGCGCGTTGACGCCCTCGGCCACGATCTTCAGCGCGTCGATGTCCAGGCCGCTGTCCGTCTCGTCGAGGATGGCGAACTTCGGCTGGAGAACGGCCATCTGGAGCGTCTCGTTGCGCTTCTTCTCACCGCCGGAGAAGCCGACGTTGACCGCGCGCCTCAGCATCTCGTCGGTCATGTTCAGCGCCTTGGTCTTCTCGCGCACCAGCTTCAGGAACTGCATGGCGTCCAGTTCCGGCTCTCCGCGCTGCTTGCGGATGGCGTTCAGCGCGGACTTCAGGAAGGTGGTGTTGGCGACGCCGGGGATTTCGACCGGGTACTGGAAGGCCAGGAAGACGCCGGCGGCGGCGCGCTCCTCCGGCTCCATCGCCAGCAGGTCCTGGCCGAAGTAGTTCACCGAACCCTTGGTGATCTCATAACCATCACGGCCGGCCAGCACGTAGCTGAGCGTGCTCTTGCCCGAACCGTTCGGCCCCATGATGGCGTGGACCTCGCCGGGGCGGATCGTCAGGTCGATGCCCTTCAGGATTTCCTTGCCGTCCACCGTGGCGTGCAGGTTCTTGATCTCGATCATCGTTCTTCTTCCTTCGCAATCCGGTGGTGACGGTCAGCCGACGCTGCCTTCAAGGCTGATGCCGACGAGCTTCTGGGCTTCCACGGCGAATTCCATGGGCAGCTCCTTCAGCACTTCCTTGCAGAAGCCGTTGACGATCAGCGACACGGCGTCCTCTTCCGACAGGCCGCGCTGGCGGCAGTAGAACAGCTGGTCCTCGCTGATCTTCGCGGTCGTCGCCTCGTGCTCGATGCGGGCGGTGCGGTTGCGGCTTTCGATGTAGGGCACCGTGTGAGCGCCGCACTGGTCGCCGATCAGCAGGCTGTCGCACTGGGTGTGGTTGCGCGCGCCCTCCGCCTTCGGCAGGATCTTCACCAGCCCGCGGTAGGTCTGCTGCGCACGGCCGGCGGAAATCCCTTTCGAAACAATGGTCGAGCGGGTGTTCTTGCCGATGTGGATCATCTTCGTGCCGGTGTCGGCCTGCTGCAGGTTGTTGGTGATGGCGACCGAATAGAACTCGCCCACCGAATTGTCGCCCTGCAGGATGCAGCTCGGGTACTTCCAGGTGATGGCGGAGCCGGTCTCCACCTGCGTCCAGGAAATCTTCGAGTTCCGGCCGCGGCAGGCGCCGCGCTTGGTCACGAAGTTGTAGATGCCGCCGACACCGTCCTCGTTGCCCGGATACCAGTTCTGGACCGTCGAGTACTTGATCTGCGCGTCGTCCAGCGCCACCAGCTCGACCACCGCGGCGTGCAACTGGTTCTCGTCGCGCTTGGGCGCCGTGCAGCCTTCCAGATAGCTGACGTAGGAGCCCTCGTCGGCGATGATCAGCGTGCGCTCGAACTGGCCGGTGTTGGCCTGGTTGATGCGGAAGTAGGTGGACAGCTCCATCGGGCAGCGCACGCCCTTCGGAATGTAGACGAAGCTGCCGTCCGTGAAGACCGCCGAGTTCAGAGTTGCGTAGAAGTTGTCGGTGTAAGGCACGACGGAGCCGAGATATTTCCGCACCAGCTCCGGGCACTTGTGCACGGCCTCGGAGATCGCGCAGAAGATGATGCCCATCTCCTCCAGCTTGGCCTTGAAGGTGGTCGCCACCGACACGCTGTCGAACACGGCGTCCACGGCCACGGCCGGGCTGCGGCCTTCCGAGCCCTCGACGCCCGCCAGGATCTCCTGCTCGCGCAGGGGAATGCCCAGCTTCTCGTAGGTCTTCAGCAGTTCCGGATCGACTTCATCGAGCGACTTCGGCCGCGCCTTCATCTTCGGGGCGGCGTAATAGTGCGCGTCCTGATAGTCGATGGGCGGGTAGGACAGCTTCGCCCAGTGGTGCGGCTCCTCCATCTCCTGCCACGCGCGGAAGGCCTTCAGGCGCCATTCGAGCAGCCATTCCGGCTCCTCCTTCTTGGCGGAGATGAAGCGGACGATGTCTTCGTTCAGGCCCTTGGGCGCGACATCCGACTCGATGTCCGTCGTGAAGCCGTACTTGTACTTCTGCTCCGTGACGGCGCGGACCTGTTCGACGGTTTCGGTCGTGGCGGCCATGTGCTTCTCTCGTTCCCTAAAAGCGTTTCCAGAAAGGCGCCGAAATCAGACGGCGCGCCGTGTCGGTGCGGATGCTTCGTCTCTCAGCCCCGCTTCGGCGAGACTCGCGTCCGGCCATCCCACCGGCCCCATCATGTCGGC
The DNA here is from genome assembly GCA_023413605.1 of Pseudomonadota bacterium. Lineage (GTDB taxonomy): Bacteria > Pseudomonadota > Alphaproteobacteria > Azospirillales > Azospirillaceae > Azospirillum. Next base: position 2,809 of record JAEZPL010000404.1, on the reverse strand, counting down.
CAGGGTCACCTGCTCCAGCGCGCCGCGGATGGCGCGGTTGACCTTTTCCCAGCCGCCGCGCATGGGGCAGAGCCGCTCGACGCCGCACTGGCTGTCGGCGCCCTCCACACAGGCGGTGAGGGCGATGGGGCCGTCGAGCGCCGTGATGATCTCTGCAATGGATATTGCTTCGGCAGCGCGGCTGAGCGCATAACCACCCGCGGCCCCGCGGTGCGAGGTCGTAAGCCCCGCCGGGGTCAGAGCCTTCATCAGCTTGGCCACCGTGGGGGCGGGCACGCCGGTGCGCTCCGCCAGATGGGTGACGGTGTGCACCGTGCCCACGTGGCGCGCCATCTCGCTCATGACGACGATGGCATAGTCGGTCAGCTTGCTCAGCCGGATCATGGCATCTCGATACAGGACTAAATTAGTCCTGATTAAGTGGCCATCATAAGACCTTTGTCAAGCGGAACCGGGGCCGGATGTCCTTGGAAAACGCTCGGGTATCTTAATGGCAGGAATGCGTGGCGCGCACTGCGGCGTTCCGCCGCAGGTCGGGGCCGCACACCCCGGAAATTCAAAAAGAAAATGGCGGCCCCGCACCGAAGCACGGGACCGCCGAAGTCAAGCGTGGAACTCGAAGGGAATCCAAAAACGCGGGAGCGTCGTCAGGACGGCTTGCGCACCTCCTCCCGGGCGGCGTCGCCCGCGGTGGAGACGACCTCGCTCACTTCCTCCTTGGCCGCGTCCACGGCCGCGCGCGCGGCGCGGGTGCCGCGGTCCATGGCCTCCTGCGCCAGTTCCTTGGCGCGGTGGGTCGCGTCGTCGGCGTACTCGCCGATCCAGCGGTCCTCGTAGCGGGTGGAGGGGATGCTGGCGCCGATCGCCGCGCCCAGCGCCACGCCGACCACGCCGGCCACCAGGGGATGGTCGTCCACCATCTCCCACACCCGGCTGGTCGCGCTGTGCATGCGCTCCGACGACATCATGCCGTGGCGGCCGCCATCGCCGTGCGAGGACATATGCGAGGACGCCTGCGACCGGCCAGGGCTGTAGTTGCGGCTGCCCATGCCCGGAATGCTGTCACGCGCGCTGCTGGCCAGTTCGCCCGCGCGGTCATAGGCGTCGCTGGCCGCGTCGCGCACGCTGTCCGTGGCGCTGTAGAAGGTGTCGCGGGCATACTGCGCGGCGCTGCCGGCGCGGTCGCGCACGGAATGGACCGTGCTGCTGCGCGCGATGCGGCGGTCATAGCCGCTGCCCGACAGAGCGAGCCAGCCGAGGCCGATGCCGATCAGGGCCAACGGAATCGGGTGGTCGCGCACGGTCTCGCCGATCGACGAACTCCAGCCGCGCGCATTGCTGCCATAGGAGCCCTGGTCGTGGCGACGCTGGTCGCGCCCGCCGCTGTTGCTGCTGTGCATCCGGTTCATGGTTTGCTCCATCAAATTCCGTGGGGCTAGATTCCTTGGGACGAGCCGCTCGGTCTTCCTCCGCAGCGCGCCGATCGTTTCGGTGATCCGCGTCTGGCTTTCGCGGATGTCCCGCTGCAGGGCGTCGTAGTCGCGGCCTCCGCCGCCTTTCGGCTGGTCGCTCATGGGGCCATCGCTCCTTGGACGCTCATTGGGGGGCGCTCATCGGGCAAGCTGGGACCGTGCCCAGCGCTTGTCGTCGCGCAGCGTCTCGATTGTCCGCTGCGGTTGCAGGTTCTCGGGGCTGAGGCGCTTCTTGCCCATCAGGGCCAGAACGCCGCCGATGGCGAGGACCACGACGCCGACGATGACGGCGGCGAGCCAGGGCGCCACCACGGTCGACAGGGCCAGGACGGCGGCGGCCAGCAGGACCAGCACCCCGGCGAAGGCGATCAGCCCGCCGGCGGCGACGAAGGCGACGCCCCCCGCCGCCTGTCCCGCCTTCTCGGTCAGTTCGGCCTTTGCCAGTTCGATTTCCGTACGCGCGAGGTTGGTGGTCTCGCGCGCCAGATCCGCGAACAGGCCGGCGATGGGCCGATCCTGCCGCGCGTCATGAGGCCGATCCTGCCGCGGGTCATAAGACCGATCCTGCCGCGGATCGTAGGAACGATCCTCCGCCGTGCTCATGGAAGGGTCCCCTGGGGCTTGACGCCGGTCACCGGGGTGTTGGCGGCCGGCGTGTCCGACGAGGTGGAGGACCGGCCGGCCGACGTCGATTCCGGCGAGCCGCCGGCCATCAGCTGCGCGGCGTCGCGGGTGCGCGCGGCGCTGGTCGCGGCGGTGGCGGCGTTGATGGAGGCGCGGGGCGGGGCGGCGCCGGCCGTGGCGTAGTTGCCCTGCCGGGCGCGATCCGCGCCTGAGGACGAACCGGTGGCCGAGCTGGTGGATGTGGCGCTGCTCACCGGCGCCGAGCCGGCGATGCCGCCGGCCATGCCGCGGCCGGTGTCGCGGCTCATGCCCGAGCCGGTGGATGAACGGCCGTAATCGCGGTCCTCGTCACCGTAACGGCCGGTGAGGTGCGATGAGCTCATGCGCGACGAACTCATGCCCGATGACGGCGACTGGCCGTGAAATCGACGCTCACCGGAGCTTTTGACGAAGCGGGCGAACAGGAAGCCGACGGCGAAGGCCGCGCCGACGAAAACTTCCGGCTGGCGGCGGGCGAAGCGCTCGACCTGGCCCACCATGTCGTCCACGGACGAGTTGCGCAGCATGTCGGCGACCTGCTCGACACGGTCGGCCGCTTGGTCGGCGTAGCGCGCGGCGGTGCCGTTGTTCTCCTCGTTCAGCTGCTCGGCCGCCTTGTGCAGGGCGTTGGCGACGCTGCCCAACTGGTCGGCGGCGCGGTGGCCCTGCTGCTC
>JAEZPL010000395.1 GCA_023413605.1 Pseudomonadota bacterium | reverse complement strand
GCTTCCAGCGGCTACCACATGACCTTCCTCGGCAAGCCCGGCTCGGCCCCGCCCGCCGAGATGCTGCGCCGCGCCCGCCTGCGCCCCGGCGAAGCGGTTCTGGTCTTCTACGGCGCCGGGGCGGTCGGCCTGCGCGACGACATGGCGCTGTCGGCCATCGAGGCGGCACGCGAGTCCGGCACCCGCGTCTGCGTCGTCACCGACCAGGATTCCGAACGCGACTTCGTGCTGTCCCTCGGCTACGGCGAGGCCCTGGCCGGCGCCGTCTCGCTGGCGGAAATCCGGCGCCGCGTGCCGCACTTCGTCTGGCCCGACACCATGCCGGACCTGCCCGACCCGCAGCGCGAGACGGCGGCCTTCAAGGAGGCCGTGCGCCTGTTCACCGAGGACACCTTCAAGCCGCTGGGCCAGGCGGTGGGCCGCATCCTGCGTTCCGCCGACAACCCGCGCGGCATGCCCGACGTGGTGGTGGAGCGGGCGCGGCGCGACACGCTGGCCGTGTCCACCATGATCGTGAAGCCGCACACCGGCCGCGTCGTCTATTGCGGCGACATGGCCCCCGATGGAAATGGAAGGCGCTACAGCTTCTACGCGCCGCAGGTGTGGATGCGCCAGCGCCGCATCCTGATGCCCACCGCCGCCATCGTCGGCACGCACCTGTCCAACGCTGCGGAAATTGCAGGGCTGAACCGCATCATTGCATCCGGTGCCGTACGTGTGCCAACGACATACCTCGGCGCCTGGGACGAGTTGCCCACTCTTCATCAGGCAATGTGGGAGAACCGTTTGCCGGAGGCGACCGGCGGCGCGGCCAAGGCCGTCGTCAACCATGCGCTGCCGGAGGCGGGTTTGAAGACCAGGGACGAGTTGCTCATCGCCTGGGTTGGAAGGAGTTCATGAGGCTTATCATCAAGGACCTGTGCCACCGCTACGACGACCTGGTCGTGCTGGACGGCATCGACCTGACCGTGCAGGAGGGAGAGGTTCTGGCCGTCATCGGCCCCTCGGGCTGCGGCAAGTCCACCCTGCTGGGCATCGCCGGGGGCATCGTCGCCCCCACCTCCGGCACCATCGAGGTCGCGGGCGACGTGCCGGACGGCTGCCTGAACCCGGTCACCTTCATCTTCCAGGACTTCGCGCTGCTGCCCTGGCGCAGCGTGGAGGACAACATCGCCCTGGTGCTCGAACATCACCCGCTGTCGGCGGCGGAACGGCGGGAGCGCATCGAGTCCGGCCTGCGCCGCATGGGCCTGTGGGACTTCCGCTCCGCCTTGCCGAAACAGTTGTCCGGCGGCATGCGCCAGCGCGTCGGCATCGCCCGCGCGCTGGCCGTCCGCCCGGCGATGCTTCTGCTGGACGAGCCGCTGTCGGCGCTCGACGCCCAGACGCGCGAGCTTCTGATGGAGGACTTCCTGTCGCTCTGGCAGCGGGAGCGGACCACCGCCGTCTACGTCACCCACAATCTGGACGAGGCCCTGCGTCTTGCCGACCGCGTCGCCGTGCTGAGCCGCCGCCCCGGCCGCCTGCGCGAGATCGTGACCATCGAGGAACCGCGCGACCAGCGCCTGCAACCCGCCGCGCAGGCCCATCTGGCGGAGGTTCGCGACCGCCTGTGGCACCTGATCCGGGCGGAGGCGCAACTGGCCGACCGGGAGATTTCCAATGCCTGACACCAGCCTCCCGATCTCCAACCGTCCGACCGCAGCCCCACAGCCCGTGCGCTTCCGCGGCGGCGGCTTCACGGTGAAGTCGCACCGGCTGGCCGCCCTGCTGGCCTTCGCCGTGCTGATCGCGCTGTGGGAATCGACCAACCGCTTCGGCCTCGTCAGCGCGCTGTTCCTGCCGCCGCCAAGCGCCGTCGCCTCGGCCCTGGCCGGCATGGTGCAGGACGGAAGCCTGTGGCAGCACCTCCAGGCCTCGCTGATGCGCATCGGCGTCGGCTGGGCGATGGGCACGGTCTGCGGCATGGCGGTGGGCTTCGCGATGGGCATCGGCTCGGTCGCGCGGGCCGTCGGCGTGCCGCTGGTGTCGGCCCTGTTCCCGATTCCGAAGATCGCGCTGCTGCCGCTGTTCATCCTGTGGTTCGGCATCGGCGAATCGTCCAAGTTCGCCACCATCGGCTTCGGCGTCTTCTTCCCCACCGTGATCGCCACCTACAGCGCCATCGATTCCGTGCCGCGCAACCTGATCCGCATGGCGCAGAGCTTCGGCCTGCCCTGGGCGTCGATCCTGCGCAAGATCGTGCTGCCCGGCGCCCTGCCCGGCATCCTGGCGGGCTTCCGCATCACCGCCTCCATCGCGCTGATCCTGGTCGTCGCGGCGGAGATGATCGGGGCGGAATACGGCATCGGCGCCTTCGTCCTGACCGCCGGCAACCTGATGCTGACCGATCAGCTTCTGGCGGGCGTGCTTGTGCTGTCGCTGCTCGGCCTCACCATCGGGACCGTGCTGTCCCACCTGGAACGGCGCCTGCTGAAGTGGCGCTGACCTTCAAGTTCATGAAATCCATATCGAGAGGATTGTCGAGATGACTGTCGTGCGTTGGGGCCGCCGGGCCGTTCTGGGAATGATGGGCGCTGCGGCCCTGGCGCTGTCCGCCACTCCCGCCCCCGCCCTCGCCCAGGGGCTGGAAAAGACGTCCATCGGCGTGCTGGCGCTGGCGTCGTCCGGGCCGATCTTCATCGCCAAGTCCAAGGGCTACTTCGAGAAGGAAGGGCTGGACGTCGACCTGAAGATGTTCACCTCGGCCCAGCAGGTGCCGGTGGCGGTGGCCTCGGGCGACGTGGATTTCGGCGTCACCGGCCTGACGGCGGGCTTCTACAACCTCGCCGCCAAGGGGGCCGTCACCATGATCGCGGCGCAGAGCCGCGACGAGCCGGGCTTCGAGCTCAGCGCCTATGTGGCGACCAACGCCGCCTATGACGCCGGGCTGAAGAAGCCCGCCGACCTGAAGGGCAAGCGCATCGCCATCACGACGGTGGGCTCCACCTTCCATTACATGCTCGGTTTGCTGGGGCAGAAGCACGGCTTCACGGTCAAGGACCTGACCATGGTGCCGTTGCAGGACATCCCGAAGATGACCGCCGCTTTCAAGGGCGGGCAGGTGGACGCCATCATCGCCCCGGTGACGGTCGCGCGGCAGATGGTCGCCGACGGCGCCGGCCGGATCGTCGGCTGGGTCGGCGACGAGACGCCCTGGCAGCTCGGCGCCCTCTTCACCGGCCCGAAGACGGTCGCGCAGCGCCGCCCCATGGTCGAGAAGTTCATCCGCGCCTACCTGACGGCGCTGGCCGAATACCACGCGGCCTTCAACACCAAGGACGCCTCGGGCGCCATCGTGAAGGGTCCCGGCTATGACGAGCTGCTGACCATCATCGCCGAGGCCACGAAGCAGAAGCCGGAGGTGGTCGCCGCCGGCCTGCCCTACGTCGATCCGAAGGGCAAGCTGCTGGTGGACGACGTCGTCAACCAGGTGAAGTTCTGGCAGTCCGAGGGCCAAGTGGACAAGGCGCTGGACGCCAAGTCCATCATGGACCTCAGCTTCGTGAAGTAAGGGCGGTTACCGCTTGCCCGGCCCGTAGACCTTCGGCTGGGCGAAGTTCAGGTGGTCCAGAAGCTCCTTGGTGACGCAGCCGTCGACGGGGAGCTTCGCCGCCTTCTGATAGGCGCGGACGGCGGCCCGTGTGTTGGGGCCCATCTTGCCGTCGGCCTTGCCGGCCTTGAAGCCGTGATCGTTCAACGCCGACTGGGCGCCCTGCACATAGGCATAGCGCATGTCGGACGGCATGTTCTCGTCCGGGCAGGCGGCAAAGGCGGGAGCGGTGGTGAAGGCCGCAAGCGCGAAGCCGGCGGCGATCAGGGTGCGGGTCATGGTTGGTCTCCGTTCTTGATTGCGGAGATCAACACGGCAGAGGTCGCGTCGCTTCCCAAGGGATAAAATTTGGCGGCGGGTTTGCCCCCACCCCGCCCCTTCCCCGCCGGGCGGGGGAGGGTTAGGGTGGGGGCAAGACTCCCCCTGAGACTTCCCCTTACGCCGAAGCGTCGTCGCTCTGGCCCTTCAGGCGCGACGCCAGCGCCGCTTCCAGGAAGGGATCCAACGCGCCGTCCAGAACCGCCTGGCTCTGCGAGGTTTCCACATTGGTCCGCAGGTCCTTCACCATCTGGTACGGGTGCAGGACGTAGGAGCGGATCTGGTGGCCCCAGCCGATGTCGCTCTTGGTCGCCTCAAGGGCGGCGGCGGCATCCTCGCGGATCTTCAGCTCCCGCTCGTACAGGCGGGCGCGCAGCATGTCCCACGCCTTGGCGCGGTTCTTGTGCTGCGAGCGCTCCTGCTGGCAGGCCACCACGATGCCCGTGGGCAGGTGGGTGATGCGGAT